>NZ_JACAPY010000031.1:46252-54399 GCF_013385455.1 Pseudomonas sp. G1002 | reverse complement strand
GGCCAGGGATGGCCCATGACGGCGGCCCACGGTCCAAAGCCGGAGTGAGGGCACTCCGAGCCTAAGCGAGGAGCCGAGTGGTGGGGCAAGAGCGTTTTGCTTACTTTTGCGCTTTTCAAAAGTGAGCCGCTGTAAGAGCGGAACCGATACAAGCCATCACCCAAATAATGGATATACACACCGCCCGTCACAGCTCCAGCCGAACCTGCGCACACAACCCCCCGCCGTCCCGGTTGCTCAGGGTCAACTCCCCGCCAATCGCCACCGCCAGTTGCTGGGCAATCGCCAACCCCAGCCCTGTACCACCAGTGCCACGATTACGCGAACTCTCCACCCGGTAAAACGGCTGCATCACCTGCACCAGTTCATCCTCGGCAATCCCCGGCCCCCGGTCCAGCACCTTGATCGAAAGCTCACCCGCCGCCGTCGACCCCACCTCCAACTGCGCCTCCCCGGCAAATTTCAGCGCGTTGTCCACCAGGTTCACCAACACCCGACGCAACGCATGGGGCCGCGTATCCAAAACCACCGCGCTTTTACCGGTCAAACTCACTTGCTTGTTCATATCCTGGTAATCAAACACCAGGCTGTCGAGAAACGCATCCAGGTCGATCCGGCAACTGGCCTCGGTCGACCCATGCACACTGCGGGCATACGCCACACCCTCGCGCACCAGATGCTCCATTTCCCCCAGGTCACTCCAGAGCTTTTCCCGGTCCACCGAGTCCTCCATGAACTCGGCACGCAATTTCATGCGGGTAATCGGCGTCTGCAAGTCATGGGAGATCGCCGCCAGAATCTGCATGCGCTCCTTGAGGTACTCGGCAATCCGCTTCTGCATTTCGTTGAACGCCGCCGCCGCATGCGCCACCTCGGTGGGGCCGGTTTCGTCCAGCGGCGTCGGGCGGGCATTCGGGTCGAGGGTTTCCACTGCCCGTGCCAGGCGTGTCAGCGGGCGGATGGCGATGCGCACGGCGATCCAGGTGCACACCAGCAACACCACCAGTTGCAGCACCAGTACCACCGGCAGCCAGAACGCAAACGGGATCGGCTTGGGATAGACATCAATCGTGACCGGGCTGCCATCGGCCAGGGTCAGGTGCGCCTGGAAGTGTTTTTGCAGGCCCGGGATGTCGCGAAACGTCAGTGGGTAATGCTCGCCCAACGCATCGGAAATCGACGTCGCGGCCATGGGCACGTTGTCGCTGGCCATCGGCTCGCCGGGTTCGCCGGCATTCAGCAGGTAGCGGTAGGCGTTGCGGTCGAGGCGCGGCAGCCAGCTGGCACGCTCGGCGGCGGGCAGGCGGTCGAGGATCGCGATCGACGTCGATACGTCGTTTTCCAGGTTGCCCAGCATTACGCTGCGGGCACTCATGTAGCGCTCATAGAACTGCGCACTGAACGACAGGGCGTTGGCGCACAGCAGGCTGACGATGAAAATTACCGTCAGTTGCGCCGCGAGGGTGCGCGGCCAGCGGAACGTGAGGGTCATGCCGGGTCCCCAAGGATTTCCACGGCCAGGGAGAACACATAGCCTTCGCTGCGCACGGTCTTGATGTAGGCCGGTTCGCGGGCGTCGTCCAAAAGGCGCTGGCGCAGGCGGCTGACCAGCAGGTCGATGGAGCGGTCGAACAGGTCCGCGTCCCGGCCCTGTGTCAGGTTCAGCAACTGGTCACGGTTGAGCACCCGTTGCGGATGGTCGAGGAAGACGCGCAGCAAACGGTATTCGGCACCGCTCAAGGCCACCAGGGTGTTGTCTTCGTCCAGCAGATGGCGGGCGGTGGTGTCCAGACGCCAGCGGCCAAAGCGGATCAGCCGGCCGCTTTCGGTCACCACCAGGTTTGGCGGCAGCATCCGTGTGCGCCGCAGCACGGCGTTGATGCGGGCCAGCAGTTCACGGGCGGCGAAGGGCTTGACCAGGTAATCGTCGGCGCCCATTTCCAGGCCGATGATGCGGTCGGTTTCATCGTTGCGCGCGGTGAGCATCAGGATCGGCGTGGCCTTGTGCTTGCCCACCCGCAGTTCGCGGCACAGCTGCAAGCCGTCGTCGCCGGGCATCATGATGTCCAGCACGATCAGGTCCACGGGCGTGGTGTCGAGGAAGCTGCGCATCTGCCGGCCGTCAGCCACCACGGTGGTGCGCAGGCCGTTCTTTTTCAGGTAGTTGCCCACCAGTTCGCGGATCTCCCGATCGTCATCGACAATCAGAATGTGATCGACGTGATCCATGCTGCCTTCCTCGTTGATTAGTCATTGATGCGCAGTCTAGCCACTGGCGGCGGGCTTGCCTTGTGCCCTTTGTATTGCAGTGTATCTGGCGGTGACGAGATACACATCGACGCAAAAATCCGGGCCTGGCCGACACAATCCGGATACCTCGCAAGGTTCAAATGAGCCCATCGAGGTAATCCGCCTCGGCCCACTTGAACCCCCGGGGAACCACCCATGACTATCAAAGCTGCCTATGCCAGTTGCCTGTTTGCCTTACTCACTGGCCTGAGTGTTGCCGCCCATGCCGAAACCACCGCCAGCCAGCCGGATATCCATCAGGTGCTGTCGATCTCCGAAGAGTCCGGTGGCGCGCTGTGCGGCATCGTCAACTCGAAACTGACCTACCTCGATTCCGAGGGCCAGCGCCACGTCCTCGACTACCGCAAATTTTCCAGCAATTGCCTTGAAGGCAGCTGAGGAGACCGGCCATGACCCCACTCAACAGCTTTCTCAGCGCCCTGGCGTTTTCCCTGGCGGGTGTGGCGGCGGATGTGAATGCCGCCACCGCGAAAAAACTCACTGGCAGTGAAACCTGCTTCCAGAACACGCCGCTGGCGCAAAACGGCGCGGCTCGCAAACGCGCCGAAACACCCCCGGCCACGAGGTGACACCCATGAACTTCATCCGATACCTGCGCCGCTCAAAAGGCCTGCTGCTGTTGGCACTGGTGGTTGCCTTGGTCGGCGTGCCCAAGGCGGTGAACTACCTGATCAACAACGTCGATGCCGAAAGTTTCAGCCAGTCCGATGAGCGCATGCCGTCCCTCGACGGCGCGGTGGCCTGGCTCAACTCGCCGCCGCTGACGGCCGAGGGCCTGAAGGGCAAGGTGGTGCTGGTGGATTTCTGGACCTACGACTGCGTCAACTGCCAGCGCAGCCTGCCGTACGTCAATCAGTGGGCAAAGAAGTACGCCAGGGACGGGTTGGTGGTGATCGGTGTGCACACGCCGGAAAACGCCTATGAGAAAGTCCTGGATAACGTACGCAGCCAGGTCAAGAAGCTGGACATCCATTACCCGGTGGCCATCGACAACGACTACCGCATCTGGCGCGCCTTCGATAACCAGTACTGGCCGGCCCATTACTTCTTCGATGCCACCGGCAAAGTGCGCTACAGCCATTTCGGCGAGGGCCGCTACGACAATCAGGAGAAAGTCATCCAGGCCTTGCTGGAAGAAGCCAGGGCAGCGAACGCGCCAACCTAAGCTAATGCCAAAAAGGTATTTATTGCGGGGTTTTTAGATCGTTTAGCTTCACCACTCCACGTACCTGTTCATGGAGTGAGCACCCAATGTCGCACCCGCTGGCAATCAATACCTTGCCCCTGCTGGACCTGGCGCTGCTCGACGGCAGCCCGGCCCAGCGTGGGCAGTTTCTCGATGACCTGCGCCACGCTGCGCGGCATATCGGTTTTTTCTACCTCACCGGCCACGGCATCGACGCCGGGTTGCTCACCCAGGTGCAGCAGCAGGCGCGCCGGTTTTTCGCCTTGCCGGAGGCCGACAAGCTTGCTGTCGGCATGATCAACTCCCCGCACTTTCGCGGCTACAACCGCGCCGCGTCGGAGATCACCCGGGGGCAGCCGGACCTGCGTGAGCAGTTCGACCTCGGCGCCGAGCGCGAGCCGCTGCGGCAAGGCCCGGATTCACCGGCCTGGTCGCGCCTGCAAGGCCCCAACCAGTGGCCTGCCGCGTTGCCTGAACTCAAGCCCTTGTTACTGGCCTGGCAGCAGGCGATGACGCAGATGTCCCTGCGCCTGTTGCGCGCCTTTGCCCAGGCCTTGTCGCTGCCGGAAAACGCTTTCGACCCGCTGTATGGCGCCAAGCCCAATGAACACATCAAGCTGATCCGCTACCCCGGCCGCCACGCCCAGCAGAGTCGCCAGGGTGTCGGTGCCCACAAGGATTCCGGCTTTCTCAGCTTCCTCCTGCAAGACCAGCAGGCCGGCCTGCAAGTGGAAGTGGAGGAGGGCCGCTGGATCGACGCCTCGCCGCGCCCCGACACCCTGGTGGTGAACATCGGCGAGTTGCTGGAACTGGCCACCAACGGCTACCTGCGTGCCACGGTGCACCGGGTCGAATCGCCGCCCCTGGGCAGCGAGCGTTTGTCCCTGGCGTTTTTCCTCGGTGCGCAACTGGACGCGGTGGTGCCGGTGTATCAGTTGCCGCCCGAGTTGCTGCGCGATGCCCACGGCCCCACCAGTGACCCGCGTAACCCGCTGCTGCGGGACGTCGGCTGGAACTACCTCAAGGGCCGCCTGCGTTCCCATCCGGATGTCGCCCAACGGTTTTACGCCGATGCCACGATTCCCCAAGCCCTGTCCGCCTGATAAGGAACATCACCATGCTCAAGAAAACAGCCCTGGCCCTGGCCGTCCTGATTGCCTCCTTCGACGCGCAGGCCGCCGAGGCCCTGCGTGTGGCGGCGGACCCGATTCCCCACGCGCAAATCCTCGAATACGTGCAGAAGCTCGACCCGCAGCTGCAGCTGAAAATCATCGAAATCCCCAACGGCGTGAACTCCAATGAACTGCTGGCCCACGGTGATGTGGACGCCAACTACTTCCAGCACTTGCCGTACCTGCACTCCCAGGAACAGGCTCTCGGCCAGAAATTCACAGTGGCGGCCACCGTGCATATCGAGCCGCTGGGTATCTATTCCCATCGCCACACCAGCTTTGCCCAGGTGCCGGATAAAGGCACCGTGGCCGTGCCCAACAACGTCACCAACCTGAGCCGTGCGCTGTACCTGCTGCAAGCCAACGGCCTGATCACGCTCAAGCCCGGTTTCAACGACCCGGCCAAGGACCAGGCAACGCCCAAGGACATTGCCGAGAACCCCAGGCACCTGAAGATCCTCGAGATCGAATCACCACAGATTCCTCGTGCCCTGGATGATGTCGACCTCGCCGTGATCAATGGCAACTACGCCCTCGAGGCCGGCCTGTCACCGGCCAAGGATGCCCTTGGGCTGGAAAAAGCCCAGGGCAATCCCTACGCGAATATCCTCGTGACCACCCCGAAATTGCAGGACGACCCACGGATCAAACAGCTGGCAAAGGACCTGAATTCGCCGGAGGTGGCCAAGTTCATCACCGAAAAATATGCAGGTTCGGTGATTCCGGTAGCTGTCGAATGATCGTCGTCGAGCAGGTCAGCAAAACCTACGGCGATGGCCAGCCGCCGGCGCTGGATAACGTGTCGTTGCAGATTGCCGATGGTTCGATCTTCGGGATCGTGGGGCGGAGCGGGGCGGGCAAGAGTACTTTGCTGCGTTGCCTGAACCTGCTGGAGCGCCCGACTTCCGGGCGCATCCTCATGGACGGCCAGGACCTGACGCTGCTCAGTGACAAGCAATTGCGCCAGCAACGCCAGCGTATCGGCATGATCTTCCAGGGTTTCAACCTGCTGCATTCACGCAACGTCGCCGACAATGTGGCGGTGCCCCTGGAAATCGCCGGCCAGCCCAAGGCCGAGCGCGTTGCCCGGGTCAAGGAGTTGCTGGAACTGGTCGGCCTGAGTGACAAGGCGCTGGCGTTTCCGTCGCAACTGTCCGGCGGCCAGAAGCAGCGCGTCGGCATCGCCCGGGCGCTGGCGGCGCGCCCGGATTATTTGCTGTCGGACGAAGCCACCAGT
Source organism: Pseudomonas sp. G1002 (assembly GCF_013385455.1). Taxonomy (NCBI): domain Bacteria; kingdom Pseudomonadati; phylum Pseudomonadota; class Gammaproteobacteria; order Pseudomonadales; family Pseudomonadaceae; genus Pseudomonas; species Pseudomonas sp. G1002. The sequence goes on along the minus strand of NZ_JACAPY010000031.1, from coordinate 48,494 downwards.
GCCCTCGACCCGGAAACCACCGCGTCGATCCTGGAACTGCTGCGCAGTATCAATCGGCAACTGGGGGTGACCATCGTGTTGATCACCCACGAGCTGGATGTGGTCAAGGCTATCTGCGACAGCGCGGTATCCCTGGCCAATGGGCGTGTGGTGGAAAGCGGCAGCCTGATTCAATTGCAGGCCGACCCCGCCTCAAGCCTGGGCCGCTCACTGGCCCCCAGCCTGCCAGCGGTGAGGGCAGTATGAAAACGGACTGGAACGACATCCTGCAACTGCTGCTCACGGCCACCGGCGAAACCCTGTACATGGTGCTGCTGGCGGCGGTCTTTACCTTGCTGATCGGCCTGCCCCTGGGGGTGCTGCTGTTTGTCAGTCGCCGCGGCGGGCTGTTCCCCTTGCCACGGGTGAACCGTGTGCTGGGTGCGGTGATCAACCTGGGCCGCTCATTGCCCTTTGTGGTGATGCTGATTGCCTTGATTCCACTGACCCGGCTGATCGTCGGCACCACCCTGGGCAGCACCGCCGCCGTGGTGCCGATCACCATTGGCGCCTTTCCGTTCTTTGCGCGGATTGTCGAGAACGCGCTGGACGAAGTGGACAAGGGGCGCATCGAAGCCATCGTTGCCATGGGTGGAGATATTCGGCATGTGATCTTCAAGGTGCTGCTGCCGGAGGCGCTCCCTGCGTTGCTTGCGGGGTTGACCCTGACCCTGGTGATGCTGATCGGCTTTTCGTCCATGGCCGGGGTGATTGGCGGTGGCGGCCTGGGCGACTTGGCGATTCGTTATGGGTACCAGCGTTTCAATAACCAGATCATGGTGGTGACGGTGATTGTGTTGGTGGTGCTGGTCCAGGGCGTGCAAAGCCTGGGGGATCGTTGCGTGAGGTCGCTGGCGCATCGTCGATAAACGGTTATGTACTAATGAATTTTTAATATTTCTAGTTATATGCACGACTGGGTAAAGTTCCCTTACGTACCTTCACCTCGTCGCCGGGAAATACTCTTCATGAACCGTCCCCACGGGCATCCCACGCCGATCCTGACTTTGCCCCAGGGCGAAAAAGACCCGTTGTCGATTCGCGCCAAGGCACTGGTTTTTGCCGACCCGCGTTCCCTGCAACTGCTCGAATATTTGCAACGTGTTGGCCCCAGTGAAGCGCCGGTGTTGATCAATGGCGAGACCGGCACCGGCAAGGAGCTGGTGGCGCGCTATATCCACAGCGCCAGCGGCCGCACCGGTGCGTTTGTGCCGGTGAACTGTGGGGCCATCAGCGAGAACCTTGCGGAAAGCGAATTTTTTGGGCATGAGGCCGGCTCGTTTTCCGGGGCCTCGGGGCGGCGGATCGGCTGGTTTGAAGAAGCCGATGGCGGCACCCTGTTCCTCGATGAGATCGGTGACTTGCCGCTGCCGTTGCAGGTGAAGCTGCTGCGGGTATTGCAGGAGCAGGAAGTGGTGCGAGTGGGGTCGCGCAAGCCGATCAAGATCAATATCCGGCTGGTGACGGCCACCAACATCGACCTGGAGCAGGCGGTGGAGGCGGGCAACTTTCGCCTTGACCTGTTCTATCGCATCAACGTGGCGCAGGTGCAGGTGTTGCCGTTGCGTGAGCGGCCGCTGGATATCCTGCCGTTGGTTGAGCATTTTCGGCGGCTCTACAGTGCCAGGCTGAAAATCGCTGAGCCGATGTTGTCGGAGTCGGCGACCCAGGCGTTGCTGGATTATCCGTGGCCGGGGAATATTCGTGAGCTGGAGAATGTGGTGCACCTGGCGCTTTTGGTGGCTGGGGACAGGCCGATCATGCCGTCGCACTTGAAGTTTTCTGCGGGGCTGAGTGCGATGCATGCCAGCGTTAACAGCGGGGCGCCGAGGATTCCGCAGGAGGTGGTGCGGGAGCAGTTGCTGCGGTTGTTCGAGGTGCCGGGGGATTCGTTGTTGCACGATATCGAGGATTTGATCGTGCGGGAGGCGTTTGCGTTTTGTGGGTTTAATCAGTTGCGTACGGCGGAGTTGTTGGGGGTGACGCGCAATGCCATGCGGACGCTTTTGGTGAATCATGGGATGCTCAAGGGGCGGGTTAAACCCTGATTTTTTGGTGTACATATCCGTTATTTGGGTAACGGCTGCTTATGGTTTCGCTCTTACAGCGAGTCACTTTGCAAAAGCGGCAAAGTAACTCGGGCTGAATGGGGCCGTCAGATCAAAATCAAAAGCAAAGGCACAGCGGCCTCCCGGCCGGCTTG
>NZ_JACAPY010000031.1:35697-46108 GCF_013385455.1 Pseudomonas sp. G1002 | reverse complement strand
GCCGGTAGGCCGCTGTAAGAGCGGAACCAATATCAGCCGTTACCCAAATAACGGATATGTACACCGCTCTGGTCAACCCCGACCCACCTCAACATCCCTCCCCGAAGCCCCAATCCTGCGCAACAAAGGCAACACCTCCGCCCCCACATGAATCGACTCTTCCAGATGCGGAAACCCCGAGAGAATAAAGCTGTCCACCCCAAGCTGGTGATACTCCTCGATCCGCTCCGCCACCCGCTCATAACTCCCCACCAGCGCCGTCCCGGCCCCGCCCCGTACCAGGCCCACACCGGCCCAGAGGTTGGCCGAAACCTCCAGCTCCCGCGCCCCACGCCCACGGCCTTTCATCAACTCGGTCTGGCGACTCTGCCCCACCGATTCATACTTGGCCATCTGCCGCTGCGCCTGGTCAATGGCGTCCTTGGGTATCTCCTCCAACAGCCGCTCCACATGCGCCCAGGCCGCCTCGTCAGTGCGATCGGCAAAGATGTGCAAGCGCAACCCAAAGCGCAACGTCCGCCCCTGCATCGCGGCCAACTCACGCATCCGCAGCACCCGCTCGGCAATCATCGCCGGCGGCTCACACCACATCAGGTACGTCTGCCCATGGGCAGCCCCCACCTGCTCGGCAGCCTCGGAGGCGCCCCCAAAATAGATCGCCGGCACCTCGGCCCCAGGCGCCACCGGCGTGTTGATCCCACTGCGGTAGTAGCGCCCCGGATGCGCCGGCTGCTTGCCAGCCCACACCGCCTGGAACACCTGCAAAAACTCCGCAGTACGCGCATAACGCTCATCGTGTTCGAGAAAATCCCCCAACGAACGCTGCTCAAAACGGCTGGACCCCGTCACCACATGCAACGCCAGGCGATTCTCGCTGAGCAATTGCAAGGTCGCCGCACGGTGGGCGGTATAGGCCGGCAGCTCCATGCCTGGTCGCAACGTCAGGAGGAATTTAAGCCGTCGCACCTCCTGGGCCAGCACCGCGGTAATCAGCCACGGATCCTCGAAACCGCTGGCGGTGGGCACCATGATCCCGTCGAACCCGGCCTGTTCGGTAGCCCGCACGATCTGGCGCAGGTAATCGAGGGTGGGGGCACGTTCGCCTTGCTGGAACAGCCCGACCTTGGGCAGGCCGCTGCTGGTGAGGTGGCGGCCGTCGCCATTGGTGGGCAGGAACCAGTCGAGCTGGATCGGGGGGCGAACCTCAGTGTTCATGGTGCAGGCGCTCCTTGCGCAGGCCGTGTTGAAAAAGCAGCGGCAGGATCTGTTCACCAAAGCGCAGCACTTCGCCGACCGCCGGGCCGCCTTGCAGGATGATGTGGCCAAGGCCCAGGCCGTGCAGTTCCTGCAGGCGCGTGGCGATTTGGCGGGGCGTGCCCACCAGGATCAACGGTTGGCCAGGGTGCAGTTGCAGCAGGTTCGGGTGGATCTCCCACTGGCGCAACGGGTGACGGTCGCGGGGCACGGTGGCGATGCGGTGGTTGGGCAGGTCCTGGGTCGGCAGCAGGGCGGCGGCGGTTTCCCAGGCCAGGTCCTCGCTGTCGCCGATGACCAGGCCGAAGGTACAGGCAAAGGCCAGGCCCGGCTGAAGCTGGCGCCAGCGTTGTATTTCCTGGGCCAGCCACTGCGGATGCCCAGGCCGCAACAGGCAGACCTGGGCGTGGCCAGCCACCAGCGCGTGGCTTTGGCTGTCGTCCAGCACCAGTGGCGGCGCGGGCAGTTCGCGGCGGGCGACGCCGGCGTTTTCCAGTTGGAAATAGCGGCCTTGATAATCCAGGCCGCCGTCATTCGGTGCCAGCAGTTGTTGGAGAATCTCCAGGTATTCGCCGATGCGTTCGCTGCGCTGGTCGCGGTTCAGCCATTCGCCAAACGCACTGCGCAGGCTGCCTTGTTCGCCGTCGGGCAAGTGCAGTCGCACCCGGTGGCTGCTGATCGATTGCAGGCTTTGCAGGGTGGTGGCCAGGGCCGCCGGCAGCATGACTTCCGGCGGTACGCTCACCGACAATTGCACCCGTCGGGTGTGGGCGCATAACGCCGCCGCCACCCCGAGGCTGTCGGCACACAGCGCGCCGCCGGGGATCCACAGGCCGTCGATGCCGGCGTATTCCACCGCCTGGGCCAGCTGGATCCACTGCCCCGGCCGCGCCGCCCAGTCGGGGGTACAGAGGGGCATCAACCAACTGAATTCAAGGGGCATACACGGGCTCCATAGTTTGGCATCAGCATCACGCGTCGTCGTAGCAGCTGTCGAGCCCCGGCGAGGCTGCGTTCGCGGTGTATCTGGCACACCGCTTCGCAGACTCGTTTCACTCGACAGCTGCTACGGGAGCTGACGCTTTCAGGGCGTTTGATCATCCTACTCTCGTCCTCGCCATCCGAGGGCCGGGGCGATGTCCCGGGCGATGATTTCCAGGCGCTTGAGGATCTGCGCCTGGGTCGAGCTTTCGGCCTGGACCACGGCGATCACGTAGTCAGCATAGGGCAGCAGGGACGGGTCCTGTTGCAGGCTGGCGATCACTTCGTCGGGATGGCCGTGGTGCACGTTCATCAGGCGCAGGTGCTCCTGCAGGTCCACGGCTTGATCAATCAGGCCTTCGCGTTGCAGGCGCGGGATGTGGCGCTCGATATCCACCGCCAGTTCCGCTTGGGCTCTGGCGCGATCCGCTGCCGGGAAAATTGCCCGCACCACGCCGATTCTCGGTGGGCGATCGATGCGGGTCCAGGCATTCAAGTAGGCATCGGCCAGGGGTTTTTGCACCGTCAGCGGATCGTGGGTGGCGGTGCCCAGCAGCAAGCCGTTGCCCTGGCTGGCGGTGTATGCCGCGCCTTCGAGGCTGCCGTGGGAGTGCCACAAGCGGCTGCTCAAGCCGGTTGCTGGCGGTTGCAGGGTCAGCGCGCTGTGGGGCATCAATGCCTCGCCGTCGAGTAACTGCTGGACCTGCTGCTGGTGTTCGCTGAAATCGACCTGGCGTTGCACGGCATCACGGCCAAACGCGCTGAAATTGTCGAGGTTGGCGCCGCCGCTGCCCAGGCCCAATTGCACCCGGCCGCCGCTGAGGGCATCGAGCACACTGGCGTCTTCCGCCAGGCGGATCGGGTCTTCGAAAGGCAGCACGATAACCCCGGTGCCCAGTTCGATATGCCGGGTTCGCTCGGCCACCGCCGCCAGCAATACCAGCGGCGACGGCAGCCGGCCGAAGCCGTTGCTCAGGTGGTGCTGGGCAATCCAGCCACCGTCGAAACCGAGGGCCTCGGCGACTTCGAATTGTTCGATCAGGTCGCGGTAGACCTGCTGTGGATCGTCGCCAAAGGCGTGGCTGAGAAAGCCCAGTTTGAAGCTCATGTCAGGGTTCCTTGGGGCAGTGTCGGTTGCCAGCCGAGGGCCGGGGCGATCTGTTCGCGGATGATTTCCAGGGCACGGATCGCCTCCCGCAGCGGGGTGCTGGCGGTCTGTACTTGCAGCACCAGGTGGTCGTTGGCCGTCAGTCTCGGCCCTTGCTGCAACTGCTCGATGATCTGCTCGACCGGGCCGTGCAGGATGCCGAGGCGCCTGAGGGTGGCGTCGAAATCATCATCCACCGGCGCCTTGTACACGCCGATGCTCTGTTGGCGTTGCACGTAGGCCTGGATATCGTTGCGCGTGGCGGCGTCCGGGGTCGGGATCAGCGCCTGTACCCGGGTGACACGGGGCGGGGTGCCGTTGTCACCGGTCCAGGCGTTGCGATAGCGGTTGACCAGTTCTACCCCGGCTTCGGGCGGCAGGTGCGGGTTGGGCGCCATAATCAGGCCGTGGCCGCGCTCGGCCACCAGTTCCACCCGTGAGGTGGCTTCCCAGATTCGCTGCCCAAGGCCGGCTGCCCGTGGCAACAGGCGCGAGCCGCTGTCGGTCAGGGGGGCGTTGCCCAGGGCATGGATCAACTGTTGCAGGTGCTGCTCATAATCGCGGTGGCGCGCCTCAGGCTCACGACCGAATGCGGTGAACGTGTCGGGATCAAAACCCGCACCCAGGCCCAGCTCCAGCCGGCCATTGCTCAACAGGTCCAGCACCGAGGCGTCTTCCGCCAGGCGCAGCGGCGCTTCCTGGGGCAACACGATAATCCCGGTGCCCAGGCTGATCCGCCGGGTGCGCTGGGCAATGGCGGCAAGCAATATCAGGGGCGAGGGCAGGCGGCCGTTTTCGCTGGCGAAGTGATGCTGCGCCACCCAGCCACTGTCAAAGCCCAGCTCTTCGGCGACCTTGAACAACTCCACGGTGTCGCGGTAGACCTTGGGCTCGAAGCCGGGGCTGTAGACCCGGCTGAGAAACCCCAGGGAAAAACGCGAACTCATGGCTGCACCTCGCGGGCCAGTTGTTTTTGCAGGGCGGGGCCGGCGTTGATCGACTCCGGCAGGCCGCTGAACGGGCTGATGGTCAGGTAACCCTTGTTGAGCCATACCGCCTCATCCTGCTTCTGCTGCTCGGCGGTGGCGGCGGGGCTGTACTGGAAGCCGATGCCGGGTTTGCCCGGCAGCTTGAATTGCTTGAGGTCGTCGGTGTACACCGCTTCAAAGCCCACGTAGCTGCCGATGCGGGTGAGTTTCACGCCCTTGATCCGTGGGTCTTTTGGCAGGTTGATATTCAGGCCCAGGCCCTTGGGCAAGAGCGCGCCGTCGGGCTGGCGATGCTGGTCCAGGGCATTGACCAGTTTCGCCACCAGTTGCGCCGCGCGTTGTGGGTCTGCCTCCTTCAAATCGGTGCTGACCGCCAGCGCCGGAATGCCCGCCTGCACCGCGACACTGGCGACGTTGAACGTGCCGGAAGCGCTGTTGATCGCCCCCAGGTTATTCCCGGGGTTGGGGCCGACGATCACCAGGTCGGGGTGGGGCATGACTTTTTTCAGGCCCATCAGCAGGGCCATCACCGGCGTACCGCTGATCTCGATCTGCACGTCTTTGCCGGCGCATTCGGGGCTTTGGCACACGCCGTTTTCAGTGGTGCTGATGTAGTAACTGTCGGGGTAGGCCGGGTCGTCGTCATGGCCAACGGTGACTTCGCGACCAAAGAAAAACGCACCGCCCCGTGCGCTCTGGTCGGCCTGCGGTGCGGCAATCCGCACCGTATGCCCCTGGGCCTTGAGCTCGGTGTACAGGGCGCGAATATTGGGGTGCTGATAACCGTCGTCGTTGCTCAGCAAAATGTTCAGGGCAAAGGCCTTCGAGACGAACAGGCTGCCGACTGCCAGCATCCATGCGCTGCGCTTCATGGTGTGACTCCCTGGGTAAAGCGATTGGCCGGGCGCGGCAGGCCGAGGTTTTCCCGCAGGGTGGTGCCTTCGTATTCGGTGCGGAACAGCCCGCGTTGCTGCAGCAGTGGGATTACCTGCTCGACGAACAGGTCGATGCCACCCGGGAAGTACGGGAAGAACACATTAAACCCGTCACAGGCACGGGCTTCGAACCACTGCTCGAAGAAGTCGGCAATGTCTTCGGCGGTGCCGATTATCGGGTTGCCGGCGGTCAGGTGCAGGTACAGCTGGCGGATGCTCAGGTTCTGGCTGCGGGCCAGTTCCAGCAGTTTGTCGCGACGGCTGCCGCGCTGGCCTACCGGGGTTTCCGGCAGCGGGCCGTCGAGGTCGTAGCCCGACAGGTCGATGTCATCGCCCAGGGTGTCGGCCAGGAAACGCAAGCCCAGCACCGGGTCCACCAGGGCCTGGAACTCTTCGAACAGCGCCTGGGCCTGTTCGCGGGTTTCGCCGATAAACGGGGTGACACCGGGCAGGATCTTGATGTGGTCGGGGTCACGGCCAAAGGCGGCGGCGCGTTGCTTGATGTCTTGATAGAAAGCCTGGGCGCCGGCCAGGTCATGGTTGACCGCAAAAATCAGCTCGGCAACGCGGGCGGCGAGGGCCTTGCCGGGTTCCGACGCACCGGCCTGCACCAGCACCGGATGGCCCTGTGGAGGGCGGGCGACGTTGAGTGGGCCACGTACGGAAAAATGTTCGCCGCGATGATTCAGGGTGTGCAGTTTGGCCGGGTCGAAATACTCCCCGCTGGCCTTGTCGCGGGTGAAGGCGTCGTCGTCCCAGCTGTCCCACAGGCCCTTGACCACGTCGTGGAATTCTTCGGCGCGCTGGTAGCGGTCGCCATGGTCGATATGGGTTTCGCGGCCGAAGTTCCAGGCCTCATCCGAGACCACCGAGGTCACCAGGTTCCAGGCGGCGCGCCCCTTGGACAGATGGTCGAGGGAGGCGAACTTGCGGGCGATATGGTACGGCTCGTTGTAGCTGGTGGTGGCGGTGGCGATCAGGCCGATGTTGCTGGTGACGGCTGCCAAAGCGGCCATCAGGGTCAAGGGTTCGAAGTGTTCGGCGCGGGCAGTGCGGCTGAGGGCGTCATGATGATGGCCCCACAGGGCGACCACGTCGGCGACGAACAAGGCGTCGAATTTGCCGCGTTCGGCGGTTTGCGCGATGTGTTTGAAGTGCTCGAAATCCAGGCTGGCATCCGCCTGGGCCAGGGGATGGCGCCAGGCCGATACATGGTGGCCGCTGTTGGCCAGGAAGGCCCCCAGCTTGAGTTGATCGGTACGTCGGGTCATGGGCAGGCTCCCGCAAAAGGTCAGGCGCAGGGCCGGCGAACCGGCCCCGCGGGCTGGGTCAGAAGGCGTACGTCACGCCGGTGTACCAATAGCCACCGGTGGTGCCGTAAGGCGAAAAGGTACCGTACGGGAAGCCGCCGGAACTGCTTACCAGGTCGGTGCGTTTCGGGTACTTGTTGAACAGGTTGTTGGCTCCCGCATTCAGGGTCACGGCCTTGGTCAGGTGGTAGTCGATGTTCAGGTCGGTGATCCAGGTCGGCGCGAAGTTGCGGTCGTAGATCTCGGCGGTGCCGTACTCGGTGTAGGAGCCGTAGCGGGTCAGGTTGAGGCTGGTTTCAACCTTGTCGTAGGTCCAGGTGGTGCCCAGCAGCAGCTTGGATTGCGGCAAGCCGTACTTGAGGTTGCCCTGGCGCTGGCGGTCATAGCCACCGTCCGGGCCGAGGGCCTGGGCAGCCACCGTCGAGGCGTGGATCGAGTCGATCTGGGTGGTGTTCCAGTTGAAGCCGGCGCTGTATTTCAGGCTGCCATAGGCACCGATGTCCTGGCGGTAGTCGCCCACCAGGTCAACGCCGCGGGTGGTGGTGTCGAGGGCGTTGGTGAAGTAGGTCACCGCCTGGTTCGGGTTGAGCCCGGCGGCGGCGAGGATCGCGCTGATTTGCGGCGTGCCGCCCAGGTAACCGGTCTGGGCGATGCGGTCCTTGATCACGATCTGGTAGGCATCCAGGGTGATGTTGGTGTTGTCAGTGGGTTGCAGGGTCAGCCCGATGCTGTAGTTGGTCGACTTTTCAGGCTTGAGGGTGGTCGCGCCCAGGGCCTTGGCCACATCGGAGTTCACCGCCACGTTGCGGTAGTCGAACAGTTGCCCGTTGACGCTGGTTTGCGAGGTGGAGCTGTAGATCTGCTGGGCCAGGGACGGTGCGCGGAACCCGGTGCTGACGGTGCCGCGCAAGGCCAGGATCGGGGTCAGCTGGTAGCGGGTGGAGAACTTGCCGTTGGTGGTGGTGCCCGAGCCGTCGTTGTAGTGCTCGTAGCGCCCGGCCAGGTCCACGTGCCATTTGTCGGTGAGGTCCTGGCCGATCTCGCCGTAGCCCGCGAGGCTGATGCGGCTTTTTTCGGCGGCGTCGGCCGGGGTGGTACCGGCACCGGAAATGGTCCCGGGTGGAATGATCGCGCCGTTGGCACCGGTGTCGAACGGTCCGCTGGCGTAGGAGGCGAGGTCACCCTTGCCGATCTTGTAGTCTTCGTAGCGCTGTTCCAGGCCCCAGGAAATCTGCGTCGGCTTGTACAGGCCGAGGTCGAAGGCGCGGGTCAGGTCGAGGTTGTTGGTCCACTGGCTGAAGGTTTTTACGCCGGTGTCGACCGAGGTCGGTGAGTTCGGGCCGTAGCTCAGGTTGTAGGTGTCGGTGAGGGTGGCCCGGGCATGGTCCTGGCCGTAGGTGCTCGACAGGTCATAGTCCCAGCCGGCGGCCTGGCCCTTGCCGCCAAACGCCACCTGGAAGTCGTCTTCGATGAAGCGCAGGTTGTCTTCGATACCTTCCGGGTACGGGGTCTGGATGCCGTTGAACGACGGCGGCTGGTGGAATGCCAGGGGCTTTTCCGAGTTGCGGTGGGTGTAGGTCGAGAACGAGTACAGGGTCAGCGCGTCGGCGACCGGCAGCTCGGCGTTGTAGCCGAGGCTGAAGTTCTTCGCCTCGGGCAAGCCGGTGCCGTAGTAGGTGTGGCGTTGGCTGGTGTTGCCGGCACTGTCGGTGTACGGCGCCGCATCGGAACGGTCCGAGACGTCCTGTTTCTTCACGTCCAGGGCGAGGTTGATGAAACCGTCGTTGGGCAGGGCCAGGCCGACATTGCCGGTTTGACGCACGGTTTCGCCATCGCCGTTTTCATAGTTCTGGCCGTAGGTGGTGGACAAGCTGCCGCCGTGGTCGGTTTGCTTGAGCACGATGTTGATCACGCCGCCGATGGCGTCCGACCCGTATTGCGCCGAGGCGCCGTCACGCAGGACTTCGATGTGATCCACCAGGGCGGTGGGGATCATGTCCAGGTCCACCGGTTGCGAGCCGGAGTTGAGGGAGGTGGCGTTGTTCAGCAGCGCGCTGTTGTGGCGGCGCTTGCCGTTGACCAGCACCAGCACCTGGTCGCCGTTCAAGCCGCGCAGGCTGATGGGGCGCACGATCGAGGTCGAACCGAAGCCCGACGAGGCCGGCTGGTTGAGGGACGGCAGCACCTTGCTCAAGGCACGGGTCAGGTCGCCCTGGCCGGTGGCGAGCAACTGCTTGGAAGAAATCACGTCTACCGGCGCCGGGCTGTCGGCCAGGGTGCGGGCCTGGCCACGGTTGCCGATGACCACGACGGTGTCCAGGGGGTTGTCGCTGGCCGGGGCGTCGGCGGCGAGGGTCAGGCTGCTGTAGCTGACGGCCTCGCACACGGCGAGGAACAACAGGGTATGGGCGAAAGCCTTGCCGGGTTGGCGGCGGCCTGCGGCGCGTGATGGATTCATGATGTGCAACACTCCAGTGTGGTTAGGCAACGGGCCTTGTTCGAGGACGGCTTGTTAAGTTCAAGCTCTGGTGGAGGCAGGAGAGCAAAGGCTGTGCCATCGCTGAAAAGTCTTGGATAACAAGGAGTTGTTGGAGGGTTTGCGGGGCGGGTGGTGTTTTTCTAACAGGCGGGAGGGCAGGGTGTTGGTTTTTGTGCAGGGGATTTTTTCGCGAAGCTGCTAGCGTACGCTGGGCCGGGGAGCGCCTCCTTGGCACACCCCTTGCTCTCCCCACGCCATACCTAAACCCAAGGAAGCTTTTCTGTATGCCTAGACCTGGCCCGCGCAACGCCCTCACTGATATTCCCGGCCTGGAGGTTGGCCACGCCACAGACCTGTACGCCGACACCGGCGTCACGGTGATCCGCCCGGATGGTTTCTGGACTGCCAGTATCGACATTCGCGGTGGAGGCCCAGGTGGTCGCGAAACCGCGGCGCTGGAGCCGGAGAACATGGTGGGCCAGCTGCACGCGCTGGTGTTTGCCGGTGGCTCGGTGTTTGGCCTGGCGGCGGCGGATGCGGTGGCGGCGAAGTTGTCCCAGGACCAGGTGGGGTTGCATTTGAAGCCGGGTGCGCCGGCGATTCCTATCGTGCCGGCGGCGGTGTTGCATGATTTGGCCAATGGCGGGGACAAGGATTGGGGTCTGGAGCCGCCTTACCGGCGACTGGGGTTCGAGGCGCTGGCCAATGCTGGTCCGGAGTTTGAGCTGGGCTCTGTCGGGGCCGGACGTGGGGCCATGGCGGGGGTGTTGAAAGGCGGGCTGGGGACGGCGTCCCTGGATTTGGGCGATGGGTTGGTGGTTGCCGCGTTGGTGGTGGCTAACCCGATTGGTTCGGTCTACATGCCGGATGGCGAGACGTTCTGGGCGTGGCCCTGGGAGGTGGCGGGGGAGTTTGGCGGGGCGCGGCCGGTGACGGAGATGGATTGCAGTGATCCGATGCCGGAGTTGTCGCGGCTGGATTCCATGGGGCGTCTGCAAGCGGGGGCCAATACCACGCTGGTGGTGGTGGCGAGTACGGCGCGGTTGACGGTGGCGGAGTGCAAGCGGGTGGCGATCATGGCGCAGGACGGGATTGCCCGGGCGGTGCGGCCAGCGCATTTGCCGTTTGATGGGGATACGGTTTTTGCGTTGGCTTCGGGGGCAGTGGAGGTGGCGGATGGGCCTCGGCGGCAGGTGGAGATTGGGCGGATTGGGTCGGCGGCGGCTGATTGTGTGGCTCGGTCGATTGCTCGGGGGGTGTTTGCTGCGCGGGGTTAGGGTGGGGTGTATATCCGTTACTCCGCGGGCCGCCGCGAC
>NZ_JACAPY010000031.1:0-35617 GCF_013385455.1 Pseudomonas sp. G1002 | reverse complement strand
AGCCGACCTGAGTGTTAAAAGCAAAAGCAAAGCCGCTTTTCTGTAGGAGCTGGCTTGCCGGCGATGCAGACACCTCGGTACATCAGACACACCGAAGCGATGCCATCGCAGGCAAGCCAGCTCCCACATTTGAACCGTGCCCGCTTTAGCTTTTGATCTTGATCTTGGGCACACCGAGCCTAGGCGAGGTGCCGAGTGGTGGGGCAAAAGCGGAACCAATACAAGCCATCACCTAAATAACGGATATCCCCCCAATCCGCGCCCGCGCCCGCAGCGCCTCCCCAGGCAACCCCAAAGCCTCATACACCACCACCAAAGCTCGGTTCGTCGGCACATCCAGCCCGTCATACCGCCGGCGCAATTCCAGCGTCTGCTGCGCCCCAAGCCAATCCCCAACCCGCAACCGTGCGTCCAGCTCGACCTGCGCAAACAAATCCCGCTGCGCATGACTCCCGCCAATCTCATTCAGCCGCGGCAACGCTATCCCCAGCTGTTCCAACGCCCGCCGGGCATCCCCCCGGGCGTGCGCCAACAACCCCTCAGCCAACGGCAACGTCACTTCCCCCCAAACCGGCCGCGCTTCCACACTGTGCCTGCGCAAAGCCGCCAACAACTGATCCGCCTCAGGCTTGCCCGCCCGGGCCAACCCATACAAATACTGCACACTCAAAAACGGCTGTACCGCATCCCCAACCCGACGCTGCAGGTAGGGCGCCAACGCCTGCCACCGCCCACCCACATCAATCCCGGCCAGCTCCAGCCGCGCCAGCAATGACACCGCGCCCACCTGATCCTGGGAGTACTCCGGCAAGATCCCCCACACATGCCGGTCATAAATCTCCAGCACCCGCTGATCCTCCCCGCGCCCCAGATAAAACAACGCGAGATGCCACCAGTTATGGGTGTACATGAACGAGTTAAGCCCGTCCCAGTGCTGCTTCACGCCCTCCAGAAACCCGATGCCTTCCTCGATACGCCCCTGGGTCAGCATCACATGGGCCAATGCGTGATGGGCCCATGGCTCGGACGCCTGCAACCGCAACGCTTCAAGCGCACTGGCCTCGGCTTCCTCCAGCAAATGACACTGCTCATACGCAAACGCCAGTAACCCGTGACTGTGGGCGATATCCGGCGCGCCGGCGGTGGCTTTCAAACCGATCCGCAGCAGCGCCGGCCAGTTGCCCCGGTTGAATTCCAGGTACTGGTTGAGCTTGGCCGCAAGCAGGTCCCGCGGATAAAGATCCAGCAGATGCTCGCTGAGGCGCAGCACTTCATCCAGCTCGTCGTTGATCCAGGCTTGCAGCACTTGCAGATACACGAGCGCCCGTGGATGCCGGGAATTCACCGCCGCCGCCCGCTGACGGTACTTCTCGGCCAGCACAGGGCCCTCGGGCGACTCAATAAACATCAGCAGCAGGCCGGCAAATCCGTTGGCCAATGCTGAGTCGGGGTCGGCATCGGCGACCGCGAGGATGCCCTCGGCACGGGGCTGATAGCCGAGAAAACCGCCGACGAAATCATCCAGGCCCTGACGGGTGGCGGGGTTGCGGGTGTCGATGGGGTTGCCCAGGTAATCCAGTGACATGCGCTTCAAACTCATGGGTTCAGATAGCGGTTAGACGGGCAAACCTTGTGCCAGTGATGGGTCCCTCAAACTTCAAACCTTACCGTAGCAGCTGCCGAGCCTTGGCGAGGCTGCGTTGGCGGCATACCTGACACACCGCAGACGCAGCCTCGACAAGGCTCGGCAGCTGCTACGCACAACCATTCCTCAAGAGGGCGGGCTGTTGCTTTTTCCACACTCGTCCCGGCCACTGTGGTTTTTTCATCACTGCCAAGGCCTGTGATGCCCGCAAACGCGGCCCGTCGCCCCATGGCACAGCCCTTGCTAAATCCCTGACAAAACCTTAGTCAAGGAGTCTCCATGCGCCCTTTATCTTTTCGCCGTGTCCTTTCATACCTGGGACTTGGCGCCGTGCTGCTGGCCGGCACCGCTCAGGCGCAACCCCATGACGGCGGAGTGCTGAACCTAGTGGCCCAACCCGAACCGCCGTCGCTGATGCACGGCGTGGTCAGCCACGTGTCCACCCAGTACGTCAGCGGCAAGATCCTCCAGGGCCTGCTGACCTTCGACACCGACCTGAAACCCAAACCGGTATTGGCCAAGGCCTGGACCGTTTCCCCCGATGGCCTGACCTACACCTTCGATTTGCAGGACAACGTGCGCTGGCATGACGGCCACGCGTTCACCGCCGATGACGTGGTGTTCAGCTTCCAGACCTTCTACCCCGAAGTGGACAAGCGCCTGGGCGGGGTCTTCACCGAGTACGTCGACAGCATCACCGCGAAGGGCCCGCTGCAGGTGGTGTTCCAGCTCAAGAAACCCTTCGCGCCGTTGCTCTCGGCCCTGGGCAGCGGGCTGCGGCCTGTGGTGCCCAAGCACCTCTACGAGAACACTGACTTTCGCAACAACCCCTATAACCTCAAGCCTGTCGGCACCGGCCCGTTTGTGTTTGTGGAGTGGAAACGCGGCGCCTATATCAAGCTGGCAAAGAACCCCGACTACTGGAAAAAGGGCCTGCCACACCTGGATGCGATCATCTTCCACGTGATCCCGGACGGCTCGTCCCGCGCTGCGGCGTTCGAGCGCAACGACGTGCAGGTGCTGCGCAGCGGTGATGCCGACTATTCCGACCTCAAGCGCCTGACCGCCTTGCCGGACGTGCAGTCGTCGGAAAAAGGCTGGGAGCTGTATTCCGGCCTGGCCTTCCTGCAGATCAATACGCGCAAGCCGCCGCTGAACAACCCCAAGGTGCGCCAGGCGATCCTGTATGCGCTGAACCGCCAGTTCATCGTCGACAACATCTTCTTCGGTTCGGGCAAGGTTGCCCCCGGCCAGTTCGTGTCCACCTCGCCGTACCACGACCCGCAATTGCCGCAGTACACCTATGACGTGAAAAAAGCCAAGGCGCTGATTGCCGAGTCCGGCGTGGACGTGGGCGCCGTGCGGATTCGCCTGCTCAACGGCGAGAAGGGCGGTGCCTGGGAGCGCCTGGCCGAATACACCAAGCAAGCCCTGCAGCCGCTGGGCTTCAAGGTACAAGTGGTGACGTCCGACGCCGCCACCTGGTTCCAGCGCGTCAGCGACTGGGACTTCGACCTGACCTACAACTTCATCTTCCAGATCGGCGACCCGTACCTGACCAACGCCTACCTGTACCGCTCCGACTACATCCTCAAGACTTCGCCATTTGCCAACGTCAGCGGCTACAACAGCCCCGAGGCCGATGCCCTGTGGACCCAGGTCGCCAACACCCCGGAAGGCCCGGAACGCACCAGGCTCTATAGCCAGTTGGAAAACGTGCTGAACACCGACCTGCCGATCGCGCCGATCTTCGAAATGCGCTACCCGACACTGTTCCACAAAGAGGTGAAGAACCTGCTGCAAACCGCCACCAGCCTTAACGAAGACTACGAAAGCGTCTACCTCGACGCGCCTGCACCATGAACGGGTTGCTGTATTTCAGCGGTCGCCTGCTCAAGGCACTGTTGATGATTGTGGCGGTGCTGGTGCTGGGCTTTTTACTGATCCGCCTGGCGCCGGGTGACCCGGCGCTGCTGTTGGCCGGCGAGGCGGGGGTGGACGATGTGCAGTTCATCGAACACCTGCGCCAGACCATGGGCCTGGACAAGCCGTTGCTCACGCAGTTGCTGATCTACCTGGGCAATATCACCCATCTGGACCTGGGTTATTCCTACCGCAACCAGACCTCGGTGTGGTCGCTGATTGCCGAGCGCTTGCCGGCAACACTGGCCCTGATGGGCTCGGCATTTTTGCTCTCGTCGGTGCTTGGCGTCACCCTGGGGACGTTGGCCGCCCGGGCCCGACAGAAGCGTCACTGGCTGGATGGCGTGATCTCCCACGGCGCATTGCTGCTGTATGCGATGCCGCCATTCTGGCTGGCGATGCTGCTGATCCTGTTGTTCTCCGTCAGCCTCGATTGGTTGCCGGCGTTTGGCATGGAAACGGTGGCACAGGACTTTTCCCTGCTCGACCGGCTCAAGCACCTGCTGCTGCCGTGCGTGTCGTTGAGCGTGCTGTTCCTCGCCTTGTATATCCACCTGACCCGCGCCGCCGTGCTCGACGCCCTTGGCCAGGAATACGTGCGCACCGCCCACGCCAAGGGCCTGCACCCGCGGCGGATTTTGTACGTGCATGTGTTGCGCAATGCGCTGTTGCCGGTGGTGACCTTTGCCGGTTTGCAACTGGGCCAGTTGGCCAGCGGCGCGTTGCTGGTGGAGGTGGTGTATTCCTGGCCGGGGATTGGTCGCTTGATGTACGACTCGCTGGCCCAGCGTGACTACGGCGTGTTGATGGGCGGTTTCCTGGTGATCTCGATTCTGGTGGTGGGCTTTAACGTGTTGACCGATGTGATCTGTCGTTTTCTCGACCCGCGTATCGGTGCAGGAGTGCAAGGCTGATGCTGGTTTTCCGACGTTTTGTGCGCCAGCCTGCGGCGTTGATCGGTGCGCTGTTTTTGCTGCTGCTGACGCTGTTGGCGATCGCCGCCCCCTGGCTGACCAGCAGCTCGCCATGGGAGATGAACAGCCAGCCGATGCTCGCGCCATTCCACGACCCGGCCCATTGGCTGGGCAGTGACCTGCTCGGTCGCGACCTCGCCAGTGGCCTGCTGTACGGCGCGCGGGTGTCCCTGGCCGTGGGGGCGCTGGCCAGCCTGGCGACCCTGGTGGTGGGCCTGCTGGTCGGCGCGGTCGCCGGCTATTTCGGTGGCTGGCTCGATGGGGTGCTGATGCGCATTGCCGAGTTCTTCCAGATCATTCCGCAACTGGTACTGGCGGTGATCCTGGTGGCGATCCTTGAGCCGTCCCTGTTCTCCATCGTGCTGGCCATCGCACTCGTAGCGTGGCCGGCGGTGGCGCGGTTGGTGCGCAGTGAGTTCCTGACCCTGCGCCAGCGCGAATTCGTGCAGGCCGCGCGGGTGCTGGGGCAGTCGCCGCTGGGGATCATCGCCCAGCAGATCCTGCCCAACGCCCTGGCGCCGCTGCTGGTGACCATGACCTTTGTCATGGCCACGGCGATCCTCACCGAAGCGGCCCTGGCGTTTCTCGGCTTGAGCGACCCGGAAGCCATGAGCTGGGGCTACATGATCAATGCCTCCCGTGGCTTGCTGCGGGACGCCTGGTGGATGAGCTTTCTGCCGGGGTTGGCGATTGTGCTGTGCGTGCTGGCGGTCAATCGAGTCGGTGAAGGTTTGCGTGTGGCCTTTGAGCCCGGGAGGTCGCTATGACGTTGTTGAGTGTTGAACATTTGCGTATCGCCTTGCCGGCCGGTGCGGACCGCAGCCATGCGCTGTATGACCTGTCGCTGCAACTGAACCGTGGCGAATGCTTGTGTGTGGTGGGTGAATCCGGTTCCGGCAAGTCAATGCTGGCCAAGGCTTTGCTGCGCCAGTTGCCGGCCCCGCTGAAGGTGGAAAGCGGGCGCCTGGTGTTTCGCGACGAAGACCTGGCCGATCGCAGCGAAGAGGCCATGCGCCAACTGCGCGGGCGGGATATCAGCATGGTATTCCAGGAGCCCATGAGCGCCCTCAACCCACTGTTGCGGGTGGGCCAACAGATCGATGAAACCCTGCGCGCCCATGGCGTGGCGGCGGCACGGGTGCGGCGTCAGCGGGTGGTGGATTTGCTCGGTTATGTCGGCTTGCCCGACCCTGAGCGCTTGCGACTGGCGTATCCGTTTGAACTGTCTGGCGGGCAGCGTCAGCGGGTGGTGATCGCCATGGCCCTGGCGTTTGATCCGGCGCTGTTGATTGCCGATGAGCCGACCTCGGCGCTGGACGTGACCACCCAGGCGCAGATTCTCGACCTGCTGCGCAAGATCCAGCAGGACAAGGGCATGGCACTGTTGTTTATCACCCACGACTTTGCCGTGGTCGAGGCGATTGCCGACCGGGTGCTGGTGCTGGAAAAGGGCCGGGTGGTGGAGCAGGGCACGGCCCCGGCGGTGTTGCGTGTGCCCCGGGAAGATTACACCCGGCAGTTGTTGGCGGCGGTGTCGGCGCAACCGCTGGTGCCACGTACGCAGGTGGCTGGCCCTGTGGTGCTGAAGGCCGAAGCGCTGGGCAAGGTGTTCAGCAGCCGCAGCGGTTGGTGGGGGCGGCGTACGACTCAGGCGTTGGATGCGGTTCAGCTGCAGTTGCGTGAAGGCGAGACGTTGGGGATTGTGGGGGAGTCGGGGTCGGGCAAGTCGACCCTGGGTCGGTGCCTGGTGCGTTTGCTGCGTGCTGACAGCGGGCGGATCGAGTGGTTGGGGCGGGAGGTCGCGGGGTTGTCTGAAGGGCGGCTGCGAGCGTTGCGCAGTGATGTGCAGATGATTTTCCAGGATCCGTTTGCGTCGCTCAATCCGCGGCAGACGGTGGGGCAGATTGTTATGACTGGGCCTTTGGTGCAGGGGGTTTCCAAGGCGGATGCCGAGCGGCGGGCCCGTGAGTTGCTGGGGTTGGTGGGGTTGCCGGCAGCGGCGTTTGAGCGGTTTCCTCATGAGTTTTCCGGGGGGCAGCGGCAGCGCATAGGGATCGCCCGGGTGTTGGCGGTGGAGCCTAAGGTGTTGATCGCTGATGAGTGTGTGTCGGCGCTTGATGCGCTGATCCAGGTGCAGATTCTGGAGTTGCTGGAGTCACTGCAGCGGCGGTTCAGGTTGAGCATTGTGTTTATTACTCATGACTTGCGGGTGGCTGCGCGGTTGTGCGACCGGATTGCGGTGATGCGTCAGGGGAGGGTGGTGGAGCAGGGGGAGACGGCGGCGCTGTTTGCTGATGCGCGGCATCCGTATACGCGGGAGTTGTTGATGGCTGAGGCGATTTGACTAGGGGGGTTGGGGGTGGGGGCATGCCCGTTATTCAGGTAACGACCACCTATGGTTTCGCTCTTACAGCGAGTCACGTTGCAAAAGCGGCAAAGGCGACCTGAGTGTTAGAGCAAAAGCAGAGCCGCTTTATGTGGGAGCGGGCTTGCTCGCGAAGAACCTGAGAGCGCCGCGTTGAATCAGGATGTTCGCGTTATCGTTAACGACCTTCGCGAGCAAGCCCGCTCCCACCTTTGATTTTGCTGTTGCTACACCACACTCAATCCTTTCACTTATTGAGAAACCTCCATGCCGACCTCTTTCACCGAACTGCCAGTGATCCAGGGCCAACCACTGGAAATCCGCCCCAACCGTCACCTGAGCATCACCCATCACGCGGGCACCACCCAACCCGACACGGTAGTGTTCTTCTGCCACGGCGCTGGCGGCAACAAGGACCAGTGGCGCCACCAATGGCAATCCCTGAAAACCCAAGGCTACAGTCTGGTCGCCTGGGACCTGCTCGGCCACGGCGCCAGCGCAAAACCCCGCAACCCAGAGGCCTACGCCTGGCCCGAACTGGTCGCCGACTACCTGGAAATCCTCAAGCGCTACGGCGGTTCCCGCAACCTCATCGTCGCCCACTCCTTCGGCACTGGCCTGACCCTGAGCGCCTTGCTGGCCAAACCCGCGATCCCCATCGAAGCCGTATTGCTGCTGGGCACCCGACTCCACAGCATCAGCCGGAGCGGCGGCCTGATGCGTCTACCCGCATGGCTCCTGGAATGGCTGCGCCCACTGCTGGCCAAAGGTTTCCGCCAGGCCGCATGGAACGCCAAGGCCGACCCCGCACTGGTCGCCTACGAAGAAAAACTCACCGAGCGCAACCCGCTGTACATGTTCAAGGCCCTGATGAAAAACGTCCAATGGCCAGACGCCAATGCACTGCTCACCCTGACCCTGCCCGTGAGTGTGCTGGCCGGCGACACCGACGGCCTGACCCCGGCCAGCGGCGGCGAAGCACTCGCCCGGCATTTGCCCAATGCCGAGTATCAGTTGCTGCCCGAATGCGGCCACCAACTCATGCTGGAAAAACCCGATGAGGTATTGGCCGCATTTCAGCGCCTGCTGTCAGCTCAGCGGGACGGCAGTTTCCAGCGCTCACGGTAGAGGTCGTACTGCGCGGCGGGCAGTTGCACCAGCAGCGGGTTTTCTCGCGGGTCCAGCCAGGCAAACAACGCCTGGATATTCACCGGGTCCATCGCCGTGCAGCCCAATGTTCCCGAACTGACGCTGCGCCAGATATGCAGGAAAATACACGAGCCGCCGTTGGCCAAGGCCGGTGTGTTGTGCTCGACAAAAATCCCCTGGCGGTACAGCTGGTCCTTGCGCAGCATCCGCTCGGAACTGGTCCAGTCCTTGTTCACCGCCGAGCTGTCCACCAGGGTGTTGTAATGGCTGGACTGGCTGTCATCCACGCATTCGCGGGTGGCTGTACTGGCCGCGTAAGGCAAGCGGGTGTCAGCGGTGGGGGCGTAGCCGAAGGCACCGCCGAGTTTGAAGATGCCGGCCGGGGCCTTGCCATCGCCTTCATGCTTGAGGGGCTGCTGGTCGGGGGTGGGTGTCGTAAGGCCGGTGCCCCACGCCATGCCGTTTTTACCGACCACGATGGCAAAGGGTTCGCCGACTTTCTGAAAGCCTTGCCCGTGCCGCTCATAGCGTTGTGCGGTGCCCTGGAGGGCGTTCCAGCCCGGGGTGGTGACCACGATCAGTTGCCGGCTGTCGTCGGGGATTTGCGCGAGTGCCACGTTTGAAAGCAGCGTCAGCAGCGCCGCGCAGGTTTTGATGAGCGTGTTCAACGGCGTTCAGTCCTTGAAAAGAGGGAAACCTCAAACGCTAGTTTTTGCCCCGGGCTTTATCAAGCTGAAGCTGTGTTGTGATGTTACCGCAGCGGTTCGATAGGGAAGTCCATCGGCTCGGCCCGCACCGGGTTTCGGCTATAGGTGAAGTGCCACCATTCGCCGGCATAACCGGTAAAGCCTTCCTTGGCCATCGCAGCGCTCAACCGTTGGCGATTCTGGCGTGCCACCTGGCTGATGTGGGAGCTGTTGGTGTGGGCCATTTCGTCGAAGCAATCAAAACCGGTGCCCATGTCCAGGCCGCCATCGGGCAAGCGTCGACCGTAACCGGCGGCGCAATCCACCGCCGCGGTGTCGGCGCTCCAGGCCTGGGCGGGCAGTGCATCGGGGCCGGTCAGGGTCACGTCCACTGCCGCCCCCCGGGAGTGGTTGGAAACCTTGGCCACATAGCCCAGGCGCCAGAAATCCTGCTTGTTCACCCGGGGATAGAACTCGGCCTTGGCCGGATCGCCCGGCAGGCTGGCGAAGCGGCCCATGTTCGCCACGGCACGGCTGGGACGATAGCAGTCGAAGACCTTCAAGCCGTAACCCTGCCTGGCCAACTCGGCCTGGACCCGTACCAGTGCCTTTGCCGCGTCGGCAGACAGCACGCATTCGGCTGCGTTGTAGCCGTCCAGCGGCGCTCCGGTGAAGTTGTGGGGGCTGGCGTAGCGAATGTCCTGGGCGATGCTCGGGTCGAGGCTGCGCAGGTAAACCATGTTGGCCGGCATCGGCGTGTCTGCCGCTACCGGCGTGGCGAGCACGATCAGGCTCAGGGCGGCAAGGGAAAGGGAAGAGTAGGGCATGGCGGGCCGGGCTCGGACGGTGGCTTAAGCGCGCCACACTAGCAATGCCCGCCCCATGCCGCCAGTGCTACGGCGCGGCGTTGGGCACAAATGCCACGCTGCCACCGTCACGCTTGTGGAACAACCGTTCACCATTGTCCGGCTGGGTAGTGATGACCTGATGATCGTTGCCCAGGTAGGCCAGTGGCGTCGGGTCATCCTTGGTGGACTGCGCGACAATAATTGTGCGCTTGGGATCAAAGGTGCGGCCGCTGGTTTTTTCCAGCCAGCCCATGAACGCCGCACTGTCGCCCTGGCGCGGGAAGTCCTGGGTTTCGGCAACGTAGTAGAACGGCGTCCCGTGATTTTGCAGGTACATCGGTACCTTGTTGTCGACTTCCACCATCACCATCTGCCACTCGTTCCATGGCGCGCTTTTCACTGCTTGCGCTTGAACGTCCTCGGCGAAACGGGTCACGCCGCCATTGCCATTGGTCCACGGATACACCACCCCGAGTACCAACAGCATCACCCCCGCAGCGATGCCGAACCCACGGTACCAACCCCGGCCGACCGTGCCTTTGCGGGCGATACGCTCACTGACCCACCACGCCGCCAGCAACTGCGCGAACGGCACCAGCGGCAGCACGTAGTAACTGCGCCGGCTGCCACTGGCGGTGAAGAACACAAACAGCAGGCCCAGCCCCCACACCAGCCAGCGGGTGTTGGGCGGGGTGTCGCGCCAATGCCGCACGGCGAGCCACAGGCCCAGCACCCAGCACGGCGCCCAGGGCAAGGTGTAGGCCGGCAGGTAGATCAGGTAGGTGTAGATCGGACCCATATGGTCGAACGGGTCGAAGAAGCGCACCACGTTTTCCCGGAACACCAGTTCCAGGCCGCTTGCACCGTAGGTCGGTGCGCCGTAGAGGTGGGACAGCACAAACGGGATCGCGTAGAACGCCCCGGCAATGATCACGGCCAGCACCAGCCGCAGGTTGAGGTGGTGTTTGTAGCGCTGTTCGCTGAGCAAGTGCGGCAACAGCACCAGGCCCGGCAGTACAAAGCCGATCAAGCCCTTGAACAGTGATGTCGCCGCCAGCAACAGGAAGAACACCGTGTAGCGCCCCAGCCGCGTATCGTCCGGCCCGCGCCAATACCACCAGACGGCGGCGAGCACGCCGCATACGGTCAGCACGTCCGCCGTGGCCACCCGGGCCCAGAAGAGGAAGTAGAAGGTGGTCGCGAGCATCCAGCCGGCAATCAGGCCGGTGCCTTTGCGAAACAGCCGCTCGCCGATCAGGTACACCAGCCAGATGCTCAGCCACGCCGAGATGACCGAAGACAGGCGTAACGACCACGGCCCCAGGCCGCCCATCAGGTTGGCCAGGCCGGTGATCAGCCAGTACGACGGCAGGGGTTTGTCGTAATACGGGGTACCCTTGAGGTACGGGTCGAAGTAGTCGCCGCTTTGCAGCATCTGCAGGGTGATGTTCGCCCAGCGGGTTTCCGGGCCCCACAGGTCGCGGGCGCCCAGGCCCAGCAGCAGGATCGCGGCGGACACGCCCAGGAGCAGCAGCAGGGCGCCGCGTTCGGTTTTCCAGAAGTTCATGCGGCGGTTCCGATGTGGGACGAGTGTTGAATGGGGT
The DNA here is from genome assembly GCF_013385455.1 of Pseudomonas sp. G1002. NCBI lineage: Bacteria > Pseudomonadati > Pseudomonadota > Gammaproteobacteria > Pseudomonadales > Pseudomonadaceae > Pseudomonas > Pseudomonas sp. G1002. Next base: position 24,423 of record NZ_JACAPY010000031.1, on the reverse strand, counting down.
CACCCCACATTAGGGCGCCTGTGTTACGGCAATTGCGGGTAGATGATGATCTCCAGGTCACCCTTGTAATAACGCTTGCCCCCCAACGGCAGCTGGCCGGCTTCGCGCATTTCGCTGGTGCTCCTGACCCGCATCAGCACGCCCACCGGGCCTTGCTGGCGCGCCTGCTTGAGCCAGGCTTGAACGCTTTCGAGATCCACCTTGCGGTGCATCGAGTCGGCGTATTGCAGGCCGTAGCGCAGTTCGCCTTCGGTGTTGTAGAGCGTCACTTCGGGCCGCCGCAGGCGCCATGCCAGGGCCGACGCCGACTCCAGTTCGTTGCTCAGCAGCGCATGGGTCTGTTGCAGCTCGTCCAGGTGCTGGAGCACGAACTGATCAGGCATCTGGTTATCTTCGATCACCGCCGGCATGCCGGCGGGCAACAGCGCCACCAGCAGGCCAATGCCCAAGGCCGGCATCGCCCACAGCGCCACTGGGCGGAAGGCTTGAAGCAGGTTGGCGAGCATCCAGCCCATCAGCACGATGAACGTCAGGGACAGGTTGAACATCTCGCTGTGGCTGTTGCCGTACAACGGCCGGTCGATTTGCAGGTAGATCAGCGTCACCATTGCCGCGACGCCGATGCCCAGGTTGAGCAGGCCATTGACGCGCAGCGTGCGGGTGCGGGCGTTGGCCAGCAGGTCGACCAATGCATGGCCCATCAGCAGCGCCAGCGGCAGCAGGCACGGCATGATGTAGGTCGGCAGCTTGCCGTTGCTCAGGCTGAAAAAGCCCAGGGGCAGCAGCAACCACAGCGCCAGGAAGACGATGGCCGGTTGGCGCTTTTCCTTCCAGGCCTTGCACAGTGTCGCCGGCAGCAGCGCCGCCCACGGCAGGCACGACACCACCATCAGCGGCAGGTAGAACCACCAGGGTCGTGCATGCTGGGCATTGTCGGAGGCGAACCGGCGGATGTGCTCGTGCCAGAAGAAGAAACGCCAGTAGTCCGGTTCCTGCAGGTGGATCGTCAGTGCCCAGGGCAGGCACACCACGGCCGCCACCAGAATCGCCAGCGGCCCGTAGCGCAGCAGTTCCCCCAGGCGACGTTGCCAGAGCATGTAAGGCAGGGCGATCAACACCGGCAGCAACCACGCGAGGAAACCCTTGGTCATGAAACCCATGCCGCAGGCCACACCCAACAACGTCCAGCTGGCGAGGCGGGCACGGGGGGTGGAGCTGTCGAGGGCAAACCACAGCGCCGCCAGGCTCAGGTTGACCCAAAAGGTGAATTGCGGATCCAGGTTGGAATAACCGGCTTGCCCGGCCACCAGGCCGAAACTCATGTAGAGCAGCGCGCAGGCGAAGCTCTTGCGCGGGTCGTTCCATAGCCGGCGGGCGATCAGGTAGGCGAGCGCGACGCTCAGGCCGGTGGTCAGGGCGGAAGCGATGCGCACGCCGAACAGGTTTTCACCGAACAACGCCTGGCCCAGTGCGATGAGCCAGTAGCCGGCGGCGGGTTTTTCGAAATAGCGCACGCCCATGAAGTGCGGTGCCACCCAGTTGCCGCTGATGAGCATTTCCTGGCTGATCTGGGCGTAGCGGGTTTCGTCAGGGATCCATAGGCCATGCAGGCCCAGTGGCAACAGATAGAACATCACGAATGCCAGTAGCAATACGGGCAATGGTTTAAGGCGGGTCATGGCTATTGCACTCTCAAGCGGTATTGACGGTGAATCAGCGCGAGCGCTGGATCAGCCATGCGCGAGGGGTGGAAGGTGGTCGTGGTCGGGTAGAAATACGGCACAGAACGTTATTCCTTAAACAGTCTGTTAGTGGGGGGGCGAAACTGAATATCCCTGTGCCCCAGTCAAGCTCGTTAAACGTGTGGCGTCCAATAAGTCATCGAAGGTCATCGTCATGTTGTTAACTTGTGAAAAGTTAGTGAGCTAATAATTTTTTGACAAAAATTCAATTAAAACCATAGACGATGCCACGGTCTGGCTGTCTTTTTGCTGAACGAACTTGAATGATTAAATGTGAAGAATTGTTCTAAAGTTGTTTAAGCACGGCGGCCCAGTCCTTACTGTTCAAAATACCCAGCGCCTTGAACTTGCCGTCGGGCAGCAGCTTTACAAACAATGCACTGCCGTACTCGGCATGGGCAGCGTGTGAGTAGCCCAATGCCTCCTCGAAGTCGCTGATGCAGGCGCTGTGGGTGACCACCAGCAGGTTGCGGTCCGCGTGTTTATGCGGGCGCAGTTCCTCGCCGATGGCAGGGCCGCAGATGGCCAGGGGGCCGGGTGACAGTTCGGCCTTGCCGAACATGAAAAGCGAGGTCTGCGCGGTACGGGTGGTGGGGCTGCTCAGTACGTCGGTGTTTTCCATGCCCAGGGTCTGGAAGGCCTTACCCACGGCACTGGCAGACAACGAGCCGAGCGTGGTCAGGCCGTCTGCCGGGCCCAGGCAAGGGTTGTTGGAGCGGTCACAGCGTTCCTCATGGCGGACCAGCACCACCAGGTCTCCATTACGCCAGGCTTCCAGGGTTCCGGAGGTGAGCAGGCGGTGGCCCACGCCCAGGTCCAGCGGCGATCTTGGCCACCAGATGAACGCCGTTACTGCCAGGCTGATCATCACGATACCTGCCACGCCCAGCCACAGTTTGTTCAGCTGTTTTACAAATGCCCAGCGCGAGCGAGACTTGCTCAGGGTCAGGTCAACCACACTATTCACCATTGGTAACTTCCAGGCGTTAATCCGGTAACTGGCAGCGGCAAGTTAGGCAGGCGCCAAGTGAGTAGCGCTGATGCAGGAATATGCAAAAGCGTGTCACAGGGGCGCTGTCTTTTTGCTGAACATACCGATATAAAAAATTGTTCACTTGCACTAACGGGCGTTTGAAATAACCAGCCTGTTATCTGCCCATGGACGGCAATTTAAAGTGCAGCAGGTGGCGGCCGGGTGAAATCGATGTGAAAAATTTGCAGGGGTCATGGGGCGCTCCTTTTGCCCATGGTTGTGACATAAAAATGTGACAACCGTTATTCTCCGGCTTAAGTCCAGAAGCTTGTGGGGAGGGGTGATGCTGCAGGTACAAGGGGTATTCAAGAGTTATGGCACGCCGCAGGGGCCGTTGACCGTGCTGGCGGGTGTCGACCTGTACCTGGGAGCGCGCAGCAGCCTGGCGTTGATGGGTGAGTCGGGCAGTGGCAAAAGCACGCTGCTGCATTTGGTGGCCGGGCTCGACCAGGTCGACCGTGGCAGCATCCAGGTCGGCGATCAGCGCCTGGACCAGATGAGCGAAGCGCAGTTGGCCCACTGGCGGCGCACCGAGATCGGCCTGGTGTTCCAGCAGTTCAACCTGATCGGCAGCCTGCGGGTCGAAGACAACCTGGCCTTCCAGGCGCGCCTGGCCGGGCGCCTCGATCCGGCGTGGCAAGCGCAGCTTGTGGAGCGACTCGGCCTGGGTGACTTGCTCAGGCGTTACCCCGAACAACTGTCCGGCGGCCAGCAGCAACGGGTAGCGGTAGGACGAGCCCTGGCGTCGCGCCCCGGCTTGCTGCTGGCGGACGAACCCACCGGTAACCTCGACGAAGGCACCAGTGACGAAGTGCTGCAACTGCTGCTGGACCTGCTGCGGGACAGCCCCACCAGCTTGCTGATGGTCACCCACAGCCCGCGCATCGCGGCGCGCCTTGACCAGCAGGTGGTGTTGCACCGCGGCCAGGTACTCGCTGCGGACGCCCGCTGACATGCGCGTCTTCCACTGGACACTGCGCGCGCTGCTCAGCCATTGGCGTCGCCACCCTGTGCAATTCTTCAGTGTGCTCACCGGCCTGTGGCTGGCCACCGCGCTGTTGACCGGCGTGCAAGCCCTCAACAGCCAGGCGCGGGACAGCTACGCGCGGGCCAGCCAGCTGATCGGCGGCGAACCCCAGGCCAGCCTCAGTGCGCCGGACGGTGCGAGCTTCCCCCAGGCGCTGTTTGCCGACCTGCGCCGCGCCGGGTGGCCGGTGTCGCCGGTGGTGCAGGGCCGCGTGCAGCTCAAGGGCCATGAAGACCAGCGCCTGCAAGTGATGGGCATCGACCCGGTGTCGTTGCCCGGCGGTGGCGCGCTGGCCGGGCAGACCCTGGACCGGGCGCAGATGGTCGCGCTCTTCAACCCGCCGGGACGTACCTGGATCGCGCCGCAGACCTTGCAGTCTCTGGGCCTGAAAGAGGGCGACCAGCCGCTGACAGCTGCCGGGCTGGCGCTGCCGCCGCTGCATGTTCAAGCGGACATGGCCCCTGGCGTATTGCTGACCGATATCGGCTTCGCCCAACCGCTGCTGGACATGCCCCAACGCCTGTCGCGGTTGCTGCTGGACAAGGCCTTTGCCGCCGCGCATCCCGTCCTGCCGCCGGAACTGGGCGCGCAACTGCAGCTCAAGCAGGCCGAGGAAAACAACCTCGCGCGCCTCACTGAAAGCTTCCATCTGAACCTCGATGCGCTGGGCTTTCTGTCCTTTGTGGTGGGCCTGTTTATCGTGCATGCCGCCATCGGCCTGGCGCTGGAGCAGCGGCGCGGCCTGCTGCGAACCTTGCGGGCGTGCGGGGTCAGTGCGCGGATGCTGATCCTCAGCCTGGCGGTGGAACTCGGTGGCCTGGCCGTGCTGGGTGGCCTGGCGGGCGTGGCCAGCGGGTACTTGCTGGCCAGCCTGTTGCTGCCGGATGTAGCCGCCAGCTTGCGCGGCCTGTATGGCGCCGAGTTGCCCGGCCAACTGAGCCTCAGCCCGCTGTGGTGGCTCAGTGGCCTGGGCCTGGGTTTGCTCGGCGCGTTGCTCGCCGGGGCCAGCAGCCTGTGGCGGGCGGCGCGTTTGCCGTTGTTGGCGCTGGCCAATGCCCAGGCCTGGCACCAGGCCCATGGGCGCTGGCTGCGACGCCAGGGCTGGGTGGCGGGTTCGGCCTTACTGGTTGCGCTGTTGGCACTGGTATTTGGCGACAGCCTGGCCAGTGGTTTTGTATTGATGGCGGCCTTGTTGCTGGGCGCTGCGCTGGGCTTGCCGGTGGTGCTCAATGGCGTGCTCAAGGCGGTATTGGGGCGCAGCCGTTCGGTGCTGGGGCAATGGTTTCTCGCCGATTGCCGCCAGCAGTTGCCGGCCCTGAGCCTGGCGCTGATGGCCTTGCTGCTGGCGTTGGCCGCCAATATCGGCGCGGGCTCGATGACCTCGGGCTTTCGCCAGACCTTCAACAACTGGCTGGAACAACGCCTGACCGCCGAGTTGTACCTCAACCCGCAAAACCCGGCCCAGGCCGAGGCGCTGCAAACCTGGCTGGTACAGCAGCCCCTGGTGCAGACAGTGCTGCCGACCTGGCAGGTTGCGGTGCAGTTGCAGGGGTGGCCGGCTGACCTGTTCGGCGTGGTCGACGACCCTACTTATCGCCAGCATTGGCCGCTGCTGGAAGCGGCGGCGAACCCATGGAGCCAGTTGTTGCAGGACGACAGCCTGATGCTCAGTGAGCAAATGGCACGCCGGCTCAAGGTGCGGCTGGGCGATGTGGTCAGCATCCCCACGCCCCAAGGTCCATGGTCGCCGAAGGTCGTGGGGATTTATGCCGACTACGGCAACCCCAAGGGCCACTTGCTGGTGAATTCGCGGCACCTGTTGCAGCACTGGCCGGGATTGTCGCCGGCGCGTTTCAACCTGCGGGTTTTGCCGGGCAACGTGCCGCCGCTGGTGCGTGCAGTACAGGAACGGTTTGCCCTCGAAGACAGCCGCATCGTCGACCAGCAGCAGCTCAAGGGCTGGTCGAGCCAGGTATTCGAACGAACTTTTGCCGCCACCGCCGCCCTTAACAGCCTGACCCTGGGCGTCGCCGGCGTGGCGTTGTTCATCAGCCTGCTGACCCAGAGCCAAAGCCGTCTTGGCCAGTTGGCCCCGCTGTGGGCGCTGGGCGTGACACGACGCCAATTGATGCTGCTCAACCTCGGCCAGACTTGGTTGCTGGCGGTGCTGACCCTGGTGCTGGCGTTGCCGCTGGGCTTGCTGCTGGCGTGGTGCCTGGACGTGGTGATCAACGTCCAGGCCTTCGGCTGGCGCCTGCCGTTGCAGGTGTTCCCGGGGCAACTGGCGCAACTGCTGGGTCTGGCGATGCTGGCCACCTTGCTGGCTTCGGCCTGGCCGTTGTGGCAGCTGTACCGCAGTCGCCCGGCGGATTTGCTGAGGACCTTTGCCAATGAAGATTAAGTGCCTGCTATGGGCGACGTTCCTGCTGCTGGGCGCCTGCGACAAACCACCTGCACCTGAAGAAAGCTTCGCCGGACTGGGCAGCCAGGCCGCGGACTTTGCCCAGGTGGTGCCCGGCAAGGTCTTCAGCTTTCCCCAGGACCATGGCCCCCATGACGGCTATCGCATCGAATGGTGGTACCTCACCGCCAACCTGAAGGATGCCGAGGGCAATGCCTACGGCGTGCAATGGACGCTGTTTCGCAACGCACTCAAGGCCGGCCCGACACAACCCGGCTGGCACGACTCTACGATCTGGCTCGGCCACGCCGCCGTCACCTCGGCCACCCGCCATTACGCTAGCGAACGCTACGCCCGCGGCGGCGTGGGGCAGGCAGGGGCCCAGGCGGTGCCGTTCAATGCCTGGATCGATGACTGGAATTTCGCCACCCGCCCCGGTGCAGCCAGCCCCCTGGCGGACATGCAACTCAAGGCTGCAGGCGAGCATTTCAACTATGACCTGCACCTGACCTCCAGCCGCCCATTGGTGCTCCAGGGCGACAACGGCTACAGCCGCAAGTCCGACCAGGGCCAGGCGTCGTACTACTACAGCCAGCCGTTTTTCCAGGCAGATGGCCGCGTGACCATCGATGGAAAATCTTACCAAGTCACCGGCAACGCCTGGCTCGATCGCGAATGGAGCAGCCAGCCCCTGACCGCCAGCCAGACCGGCTGGGACTGGTTCTCCCTGCACCTGGACAGTGGCGAGCAATTGATGCTGTTTCGGGTGCGGCAGAAAGACGGGCCGTCGTACCTGACGGGTACCTGGATCGACAAAGAAGGCCACACACAGACCCTGCACAACCAGGATATTCAACTGACGCCGCTGGGCACGACTGCCATTGATGGGCGCAGCATTCCCACCCAGTGGTCATTGAAGATCCCGGGCAAACATCTGGATATCACCACGGAAGCGGTCAACCCAAAGGCCTGGATGAACCTGAGCATTCCTTACTGGGAGGGGCCGGTGAAATTTCAGGGCGGGGTGGGGTACCTGGAGATGACTGGGTATTGAGTCCGACGATTTTTTGTAGGCCTTGATTACCTGCCAGGTAGGTGATTTCCCAAATGTAATTTCAGCTGTTCCAACCCTGTGTCCGGGCCGTGTTCGCCTGCCTATATTCCTGCGCCATATCCATTACATCAGGGATGTAAGTGATGGCGCAGGGATACATCAATGACCGCACCACGGACTACCTCAGTTTGAAATCCCGGTTACTGACCGGGGCCAGTGGGCAACTTTCCGATCAATTCGACGCGTTGAACCTGCATTTGCGTCAGGCAAGCCTGGTGACGCCGGGGCAGATGGTGATCGTTCCCGATGCCTACGCTGTGGCTTGCACTACTGATGATGCATGGTTGATGCGCCATGCCCAGGAGATTCAGCGCAATCTGGAGTTGGATGCCTCGGCTGGGGCGGCGGTGATCAATAACTATGATCTATTCCAGAGTTTATTGGCTTATAGCTCGGTGGGAGTCGGCAGTTCGACGGCGGCCTGGGGGCGACACCTGGACGAGGTTCAGCGCACTCTGAAAGAAATTGAGCGTTTGCATCAACAACTCAAGGATGGAGCCTTGAATAAGAAAGCGTTTATCCAGAAGCGGCAGATGTTGTTCCGGCGCTTGGATACTCAACTTCAAGGTGCGGCGCGATTTGGCACGAGCCTGAAAACCAATAAGTCACTGAAAAAAGTACTGGGTATTTCCACCAAGAGTTATCTGCACAAGAGTGAAATCGTGGGCTACACGCAGCGGATTCGCAGCATTGCCGAGACGTCGAGGTTTTTGGGCAAGGGGACGTATGTGGGGTTGGCGTTGGATGTGGGTGTGGCGGGGTTGGAGATCAAGGAAGCATGTATGGAGGGGCGGGAGGCGATGTGTAGGCGGGCGAAGTATGTGGAGGGTGGGAAGTTGGTGGGCGGGGTGGGTGGAGCCGCCGGTGGCGGGGTATTGGGCGCAAAGGTGGGGCGTGGTTTGTGTAAATTAGTTTTGGGTATCGCTACTAAAGGGAAAGGTGAACTCGCTTGCGGGATTATTGGCGGTGCTGCGGGAGGGTATACCGGTGGAACCGTGGGAGGAGCATTAGGAGAAATGGCCGGCGACTTATTCTATGAGGGAGAGGGTGCATGACTATTTCGTTGCACGGATTTAGCGTGATTTTATTGGGGGGATGGCCATTTATTTTTTTGGGTTTGAAGCTATTCGTCGAGTACAGAAAACTGGATGAACTGGAAAGCTACTTCATTGATAACGTTTTGGTCCGTGACAACAAACGGTTTTGGGGCAGAAACAAACTGATCGACAGATACAAGCGTTTGAGTCTGATTGTCGACTTTCTTTCACTGCCCAAGCTGCACATCCGAAGAGGAGACGTGACGGCGGCAGAGCTGGCGTCTGTTCCTCTGTCTCTCAAGCGCTGGGTGCTGTGGCCGTATCGTTTTGGAATGGTTGGATTTGTAGGTTCGGGGCTCTGGTACGTCTGGATTAAATGGTAGCTTTTTAAAAAAAGCACTGTACATATATACAGCTTTGTCCTACATTCCATCCCAGGTGACCGGATGTCACCGGTCACCTGAGCTTCAATTTTTTAACTATGGATGGATAAAAAATGAAATCTAAAAAAGCCTTTGTACTGGGCGCGGCCATGATGGCTGCCAGCTTCGTTTCGGCCTTTGCCCTGGCCGAGCAATACCCGTCGCAGAACAGCGTGCACCTGAGCGAAAAAAGCCTGGATGCAGCGATCAAGAGTGCCCTGAAATCCGGTGGCAAGGTGCAGGCCTCCGCGTCCTCGGCGCAGGTGCTGGATAAGCTCAAGGCTGCACAAAAAACCAAGACTGTCGGTGTGCAAAAGAAGGCTGCCAGCGTCGCGAAGCCTTCTGAAAGTGTGCAGATTTCGCCGGTGAGCCGGCTGGTAAAACCGGCCAAGGCACCTGCTGCCCAGGCCGCCTTTGTACCGCTGTGCGACAGCCTCGATATTAACGTCGGCTACAGCTATGACGGTTTGCAGAGCGGCGAATCAAAGTGCTTCCACTTTAATGTGCCCGCCAAGGCCAAGGTGCAGATCTACCTCGCGGGTCAGCAGCCGGGGACCGAAATGGCCCTGACGCTGTTCCAGGACGACGGGCAGAACAACCTGACGGCACTGATCACTTCTGATAACCCGGGCAACAGCGACGAAGTCATCAGCGGCATGCTTGAAGCCGGGGACTACTACTGGTTCCTGGAAGCCAAGGTTGCCGACGGCTCAGCCTTCGACTTCGGCGCGATCGTCAACACCGCGATTGACGCCTACGAGCCCAACGACACCCCGGAAACGGCGTTCGCCTTGCCGGACCGCTTGAATTACCTGACGGGCAATCTCGACAGCCCGGATGACGTTGACTACTTCGATTTCGCCGCCGTACGCGGGCAGGGGGTCAGCCTGTTCCTCGATGATGACGACAAGGGCGTGCGCAATCAGTGGATCTTCGAGTACTTCAACGGCAGCGCCTGGGTCAACATTCCAGGTGGCTCGACGGCGACCTTCCCGAGCCGGGCGCCGGGCTTTGTCTACAAGGCGCGCGTGCGGGCCAACCCCGCTGAGGCGTGGGACGCCAAGTCCGAGTACAAGCTGACGTTCGGTTCGAGTCCGCACCTGGCGGACTTCGATGCGAAGGGCGGAACGGTGACCCGAATCCCGGCGGGCATCGCACCTCTGGCGACCCAGGCCGGTCGTCTCATGACCTGGAGAACCGAATGGAAAGACAGCACGGGTGCCCCGTTGGAGGGGGTCACTTCACAGCTCAAGGTCGACAAGCGTTTTGTTTCGGGTCCGGACTTCAACTGGACGATATTCTCGGCTGCCACCGACAGTGCCGGCAAAACATCGGGAAGCGCAGAGTTGGGCGGTTGTGTGGGTGATTACCGTGCCCAGTACTACGACAGCAGCACGGGCGTGAAGTACCTCTGGGACACCTGGTACAACGTTGGCGGCTGGCGCATCGACCTCAAGGAATTGCCGAATGTCGGTGTCGGTGGCGATAACGTTCCCTACGTGAGCCTGGGGCATATCTGCAGCCAGGACATCATTGGCCGATAACCGGCGCATAAGAGCCCTCTGAAATGTAGACGCCCCACTTAGGTGGGGCGTTTTTTATTGGCCTTTTTTGGGTTCGCGCGCTTGTGGTTCCCAATGCAGGGTGCCGAACAGGTAGTCCATCAGCGGCAGGACGATGTTGAAGTTGCGTCCCTGCATCAGTTCGCGCCGGTGATGCAGGGCGTGCAGGTGGTGCATCTGGCGGATCCACGGCAGGCGGGCCACGGGGTGGTCGGGGGGCAGGTGTTCGCAGGCGTGGAAAAACTCGTAGAGCAGGTAGCCGAGGATCATGCAGCCGGCGAACAGGCCAGCGACGTTGGGGTTGAGGTGTTTGAGCAGCCACCAGGCGGGGAGGGTCACGGCCAGGCTGTGGAACAGGATGAGCCAGGCGGGGAACAGGATGACGCGCCAGTCTCGCGGGCTGTCGTAGGTCATGTGGGCGGGGGTGAAGAAGCTGTGGTGGTCGCCGGTGTGGCGGGCGTAGAACAGGCGGGCGAAGGTGTGTTTGTGATGGCCCAGGTGACGGTGGACGAGATAGATACACAGGTTGAAGAAAATCAGGGTGAGGGGGATGGCCAGCCATTCCAATAGCTGGATTTGCCGGGTGGTGGACCAGAACAGGCTGATGCAGAGCAGGCCGTAGCCGAAAACGAAACCAGCGTGGAGCCACGGGTTGTAGGAGGGGTGGATGCTGGCGCGGTAGGTGGAGCGGAAAGCCTCGGTGGGGTGAGTCATTGGGAGCGCTCGGTGTCGTTTTTGTTGGGGATGAGCGTAGTCGGGATTGGCGCATCTATCCTGCCGCTATAAAAATACTGTACATGCATACAGTTATGTCCTACATTCCACCCCAGGTGACCGGATGTCGCCGGTCACCTGAGCTTCAATTTTTTAACTATGGATGGATAAAAAATGAAATCGAAAAAAGCGTTCATGCTCGGAGCCGCCATCGCGGCGTCCTGCTTCGTTTCGGCCTGCGCCCTGGCCGAACAATCTCCTGCACACTTGACGCCGCAACCGTTGCAGCAAGCCGTGCAACAAGCCCTCAAGAGTGGCGGCAACGTCACGGCGCAGAAGGCGTCGGCTGCCTTCCTGGACAAAATCAAAACCTCGCAGCAGCTGAAAAAGCCGGTGCAGGCTGCCAAGGCCTTGAGCGGGGTTGTGGTCGCCGAGCCTGTACAGGCAGATAGCGCCAAGGTGGATGCCCAGGCCGTGGCGGCCCAGGCGTTCACGCCGCTGTGCCAGACCCTCGGTATCAACCAGATGTATAACCTGGACGGTGTGCAAACCGGCAACGACGTCTGCTACCACTTCAACGTGCCGCAAAAAGCACGGGCGACTGTGATGCTGGTAGGGCAGAGTGCTGCCACCAACATGTCCCTGACCCTGTTCCAGGACGACGGCCAGAACAACATCACTTCTCTCGGCACGTCGGATAACCCGGGCAATGCCAACGAGGTGTTGGCTGGCGTACTGCCACCTGGCGACTACTACTGGTTCATGCATGCCAATTCCGCTGACGGTTCGCCGTTCAGTTTCGGCGTGGATATCAACATGACGATTGACGATTTCGAGCCTAACGACAGTTTCGAAACGGCTTATCAACTGCCGGATACCCTGAACTACGTCACGGGTAACTCCGACACGGCGACCGATGAAGACTACTTCTCCTTCAAGGCCCTGCGCGGGCAGAAGGTCAGTGCCTATTTCGACGGTGTGAACGAGAGCGATCGGGGCCAGTGGATTTCCGAGTATTTTGACGGCGTCAAATGGATCCCGATCAGCCCCAAGGCGAAAATCACCTGGCCAACGCCATCGGTTAATGGCGTGGTGAACGTACGGGTGCGGCCTAACCCGGCCGCAACCTGGAAGGCTACGGCGCGCTACAAGCTGTCGCTGGGCTCCACACCCGAGGTGTTGAGCCACAGTGTGCAAGGTGACAACGTGGTGCGGATCCCGGCTTCGGCCAATGACTACGACCCGTTCATGACCACCCAGGCGGCACGTGACTTGAGCTGGGCCGTGACCTGGGCCGACAGCACCGGTAAACGCCTGCAGGGACTGACGCCGTATCTGCAACTCGACAAGCACGTCAACCGTAATACCTACCTGCCGGTGTACATCCCTTACTACGGTTCGGTAACCGGCGTGTCGGGCGCGGCATCCGGTACGGTCAACCTGGGCAACTGCGCGGGTGAGGCGACTGTCAGGTATGTGTCCTACGACTCGGGTTACAAAAATACCTGGGAGACCAACTACAACTTCGCCGTTTGGCGCCTGCGCATCGAGGAGTACCCGGATGTCGGCGTGGGTGGCGACGCTACCCCGGTCAGCATGGCTCATATCTGCAGCCAGCGCGTGATCTCCAGTGAACGGTGATCAACCCTCCGCTTGATCCGTAACCCCGGCGCCAACTCTTCGGGTTGGCGCCCCCAGCAACCCTTCAAACTGCGCATGAACCCGCCCTTCGTCGCAATGCGCCACATTAAACCGCATGAAATCCCGCAACCCCGGCTCATACCCGAACAACGCCCCCGGCGCCAACACCATCCCGCGTTTCAACCCGGCTTCAGCCAGCCGCTCACCATTTACCCCCGCCGGCAACCGCGCCCAGATAAACATCCCCCCCTCAAACCCCATCGGCAATTCACACCCACAACGCCGCAGCCACTGCTCAACCCGCCCCCCAGCCTCCAGCAGCCGCTGAACCATGCGCTTGCGATGCCGGGCATACCCACCCTCACTCAGCAGCCGATACACAATCTGTTCGAACAGCTCCGACGTTATGCCGCCGCTCATCAACTTCATATTGGTCAGATTCGCCGCCAATTGCGGCGCCGCCACCACATAACTGACCCGCGCGTTCGCCGTCAGCACCTTCGAAAACCCCGACAGGTACGTCACCTGCTCCAATCCCGCCAAAGTCGCCAGGCGCGGCGGCGGGTTAGGGTGCAAATCCCCGTAAAGATCATCCTCAACGATATGGCAGCGATACTCCCGGGCCAGTTGCAACAACCGAAATGCCTGGCTCGGGCTGAATGAATGCCCGGTGGGGTTATGCAACACGCTGGTGGTCAGGTACAGGCTGGGACGATGCTGCGCCAACAACTGCTCCAACGCGACAAAATCAAACCCGTCAGGCCGCCGGGCGATCGTCACCACCTTGACCCCATGCAACGCCAGGTTCGCGTGGAAGTTGAAATAACACGGTGCATCCAGCAGCACCGTGTCCCCGGGCCGCGCCAGCAGGCGCATGAGCATGTCCAGGCCTTGCACCGTGTTGGGCGTGGTGATGATTTGTTCCACCGGCACCGACAACCCTTCACCGTGCAGTTTCTGTTGCAGCGCCTGGCGCAACGGCAGCAGGCCCGCCGGGGTGCCCAGCCCGGCGATGCGCAGGGTAGGGGCGCGGACTGCGCTGCGCATGGCCTGGCGCAGGGCTTCGGAATCCAGCCAGTCTTCCGGCAGATGGCCGCCGCCGGGGCGCAGGTCGCCCTGGGCCATGGCCAGGGGGCGGCGCAGTACGCTGAGCAAGTCCTGGGGCAGCAAGTCGACCCAGGTGCTGGACGACGGCTGTGCCAGGCTGCTGGCGACAAAGTGCCCGCGGCCCTGGCTGGAGGTCAGGAGGTGACGCCCGCGCAGGCGATCCAGCGCTTCATTCATGGTGAATTTTCCGACGCCCAGCAAGGCTCCCAACTCACGCACCGAAGGCAGTTTGCTGCCAGCGGCCAATTCGCCTTGCTCGATCGCATGGGCCAGGGCATCGACGATCTGCTGCACCTTCGGTGCTCGGTCATGAAAGTGAATCGCAGGAATGGGCATCACACTGTCCTTAAGTTTGCCGCCAACTTCACCGGTAAAGTCTGCGCGTATATCCATAGAGTTTACCTGCCTGTGGCGGCACGTGCGCCCTAGACTGCAAGCCCTCTTTCCTGCTGTGAAATTCCACGCCATGGCCACCGCGCTGACGCTGTCTTCGTTTTTGTATTTCCTGCTGCTGTGCACCACCCTGGCCTTCAGCCCCGGGCCCATGACCTTGTTGTTGCTCAGCCTCGGCCTGAAGGACGGCCTGCGCCGTTCCCTGCCGGCGCAGTTCGGGGCGAGTGTTTCCTACCTGGTGTCGATCCTGATCTTTGCCGTGGGCTTTTCCGAGCTGATCAAGGATTACCCGCTGATCACCCGGATCATCCAGGTGGTAGGGGTAGCCTACATCCTTTACCTGGCCTACAAGCAATGGACCAGCAGCGGAGTGACCATCAAGACCAACGATGCAACCCCGGAAAATGCCCGCAGTCTGTTCGGAAAAGGTCTGCTGACCGGGTTGTCGAATCCCAAGGCGATCATTCTGTTCAGCGCGGTATTCCCGCAGTTCGCCGCCATCGGCCAGGGCAGTGCCGCCGCCGACATCGCGATCCTCGGCCTGACCTTCCTGCTGCTGCAATTTGCCAGCGGCTGCCTGTATTGCTACTTCGGCCAACGCATCAAGCACGTGCTGGAAAACCCCAAGCGCCGGGTGTTGCTGCAACGGGCCACGGCGGTGTTGCTGCTGGGGGTGGCGCTGATGCTGGCCAGGGGCTTTTCCAGCTGAAGGCTAGCTTATGAGCGGTAGTGGCGATCTGCCGGTGCCCTGATAGACTTCGGGCATTCATCCAGGATCAAGCCAGACATGCCAGCCGCAGGAGGAAACGGACTTTCGCTCGCTTCACGCTTGTACAAGTCGCGCACCCTGGGGTTGACCCTCGGGTTTGTCTGTGTGGCCGCCGCCATCTACCCGCTGGATAAATCCGCTTGGGTCTGGGGAGTGATGATCGCCAATGCCTTCATCTGGCCGCATGTGGCCTATCAATGGTCGCGGCACTCGAAAAACTCCCTCCGCTCGGAACACCGCAACCTGCTGTTCGACTCGTTTTGCGGCGGGTTCTGGGTTGGCGCCATGCAGTTCAACCCGCTGCCCAGCGTGACCACCTTGTCGATGATGACCATGAACAACGTCGCCATCGGCGGCCCGCGCTTCATGCTCGCCGGTTGGGTGGCCCAGGCGCTGGGCATCGGCGCCTCGATGCTGGTGTTCACTCCGGCGGTGACCGCCCTCACCAGTGAAGTGCAGCTCTACGCCTGCCTGCCGATCCTGATGCTGTATCCCCTGGCGCTGGGCTGGATCTGTTACCGGCAAGCGATCACCCTGGCCCGGCACAAGCGCGAGTTGCTGGCCCTGAGCCGCACCGACAGCCTGTCGGGCCTGCTCAACCACGGCGCCTGGAAAGACCACCTGGAAATCGAGTTCCAGCGCTGCCGCCGCGACCAGCAGGGCGCCGCCATCGCGCTGATCGACATCGACCACTTCAAGACCATCAACGACACCTACGGCCATGTCACCGGCGATATCGTGCTGCGTCAATTGAGCAAAGTGCTGCGCCAGAACCTGCGGGCCACTGACCTGGCCGGGCGCTACGGTGGCGACGAATTCTGCGTGATCCTGCCGGACATGCCCCTGAACCGCGCCACCGAGGTGATGGACGCCCTGCGTGATCGCTTCAACTCTCTGGCCTACGCACAGGACCCGACCTTGCGCGCCAGCCTGAGCATCGGCCTGGCGCCATACCGGCCGGCACACGCCGACGCCACCAGTTGGCTGAACGATGCCGACCAGGCCTTGTACGAGGCCAAGAGCAGCGGGCGCAACCGGGTCAGTTCGGTGCAGGGAAGTTGGTTGAGGTCGATCTGAGGATCAACAAATCGGTGTTTGTCAGGTAGGGTGGAGCGCTACCTTCCAACAAAAACAAGGATCGGTTCATGCTCTTCAACTTCCCGCGTACCTTGCTGGCGGCCACCCTGGCGCTGTCTTTCGCCATGCCGGCCTTCAGCGCCGAACCCCACAAACAGATCCAGGCCGATTCCGAGCAGTACAAGGCCGAGGCCTTGAAACTGTTGGAGCGCCTGGTGAATATCGATTCGGGCTCCGGCTACGAGCCGGGCCTGACCCAAGTGCGTGACATCGCCGTCGATGAGCTCAAGCAACTGGGTTTCAGCATCCAGCTGGTGCCGGATGTCGCCGCTCATAACAGCCATGTCATCGCCACCCTCAAGGGCACCGGCAAGGCCAGGATCCTGCTGATGGCCCACATGGACACGGTGTTCAAGGAAGGCTCGGCGGCTGCCCGGCCGTTCCACATCAAGGACGGCCGCGCCTATGGCCCGGGCGTAATGGATGACAAGGGCGGCATCGTCGCCGGCATCTACGCCTTGAAAGTCCTGAAAAACCAGGGCTTCAAGGACTACGCACAAATCACCTTCCTGCTGGACGCCAGCGAAGAAACCGGCACCGACGGCGCGTCCGAGCTGATCCGCAACACCGCCAAGGGCCACGACGTGACGCTCAACCTGGAACCGGGTCGCCCGGCCGATGGCCTGGTGGTATGGCGCAAAGGCAGCGCCACCGCCGTGGTCGAGGTCAAGGGCAAGGCCGCCCACGCCGGCGTCGCCCCGGAATTGGGGCGCAACGCGGCGATGGAAGCGGCGCACCAGATTCTGCAACTGGGCAAGCTGGGGGATGCCGAGAAGAAAACCACCATCAACTTCACCGTGATCAACTCCGGCGACCGGGTCAACGTGATCCCCGACCAGGCCACCGCCAAGGCGGATGTACGGGCGGCGTTGCCGGAAGAGTTTGACCGGATCGAGAAAGACCTGGCACGGGTCTCGGCCAACAAGCTGATCCCCGAGACTGAAGTGACCACCAGTTTGCACCGTGGCCTGCCGCCGATGCCGCAGACGCCGGAGTCGGACAAGCTGGTGGCGATTGCCCAGGGGATTTATGGCGAGTTGGGGCGCAAGCTGACCATTGAGGGCAGCGGCGGGGCGGCGGATGCGAGCTTGTCGGCTGGCGTGGGTACGCCGACCCTGGACGGGTTCGGGATTGTCGGGGGCAATATCCATACGCCGGAGGAATATGCCGAGGTGGAGAGCGTGGCGCCGCGGATTTATCTGCTGAGCCGGATGATCATGGAGCTCTCCAAGCGCTGACTTAAAAGCGCCACACCTCTAAATGTGGGAGCGGGCTTGTGTGGGAGCGGGCTTGCTCGCGAATGCGGTCTATCAGTCGACATCTGCTTATCTGGTACACCGCTTTCGCGAGCAAGCCCGCTCCCACATTGGTTTGTGGTGCTAGTTGGATCAGGTTGCAGTCACCACTTCCCGGGTCTTCTCCCGCCCCAACACCAGACTGCACAACGCCGGCAAGAACAGCAACGTCAACACTGTCCCCACCAGCACCCCGCCAATCAGCACATACGCCAGCGACGACCAGAACACCGACAGTGTCAGCGGAATAAACGCCAGCGCCGCCGCCAACGCGGTCAGGATCACCGGGCGTGCCCGGCGCACCGTGGCCTCGATGATCGCCTCGCGAATCACCATGCCCTGGTCCTGGTTCTGCCGAATCTGGTCGGTAAAGATCAGCGTATTGCGCATCAGAATCCCGCCAATCCCGATCAACCCCAATATCGCGTTGAACCCGAACGGCTGGTTGAACAGCAACAACGTCGGCACCGCTCCGATCAGCCCCAGCGGCGCGGTGGCGAACACCATGAACATCACCCCGAACGAACGCACCTGGAACATGATCACCGTCAACGTCAGCAGGATCATGATCGGGAACAGTGCCGCCAGCGCCACGTTGGCCTTGGCGCTTTCCTCCACCGGGCCGCCGATGACGATCTGATACCCGGCCGGCAGCTTGGCGATCAGGGGTTGCAGGTCCTTGTACACCGCCATTTCCACATCTGGCGGCTGGGTGCCGTCGACGATGTCGGCGCGCACTTCAACGGTCAGTGCGCGGTTGCGGCGCTTGAGGATCGGTTCTTCCATCACCGCCTGGAAATGCCCGACCTGGGCCAATGGCACCGAGACGCCGGCACTGTTGGTCAGGGTCATATTGTCGAGGTTGCCGAGGTCTTCGCGCTGGCTGCCCTGGGAGCGGGCAACCACTGAAACGGTGCGATTGCCTTCGCGCACTTCGGTGATCGGGTTGCCGCTGAGCAACGCGTTGAGCTGGGATTTCACCCCGTCGGGGGTAAAGCCCAGCAGGCGCAGGCGGTCCTGGTCGAGTACCAGGCGGTAACTGCTGGCGCGCTCGCCCCAGTCGAGGAAGCTGTCCCGCGTGAGTGTGTTGGCCGCGACCACTTGGCGCACATCTTCAGACAGGCTGCGCAGCACATTCAGGTCGGGACCGGACACGCGAAACACCACCGGGAAGGGCACCGGCGGGCCGAACACCAACTGGGTGACGCGCACCCGCGCCGATGGAAATTCGCCGGCCGCGATGCGTTCAGCCATGCGTTTTTTCAGGCTGTCCCGGGCATGGGCGTCGGCGGTCTGCACGATCAACTTGGCGAAGGCCGGGTCTGGCAGCTCAGGGTTCAGCGACAGGAAAAACCGCGGTGCACCACCGCCGACATAGGTGTCGACCATCACGGTTTGCGGCTCCTCCATCAGCGCCTTTTCCACCTGCGCTGCTACCGCCTCGGTGCTTTTGAAGGCGCTGCCCGGTGGCATGTACACCTCAAGAATCAGCTCGGAACGGTCGGAGTTGGGAAAGAACTGCTTCTTCACCACGCCCATGCCCAGGCCACACAGCACAAAGGCCGCCACCACCAACCCGGTGACCAGCCAGCGTCTGCGCACGCAAGCGTCCACCAGGCGCCGCAGTTTCTGGTAATAGCGCCCGGCGTAAATTGCATCGTGGCCGCCGACAACCGGCTCGATGTGCGGCAACAGCTTGACCCCCAGGTACGGGGTGAACACCACCGCCACCAGCCACGAGGCGATCAGCGCAAAACCGACGATCCAGAAAATATTCCCGGCATATTCCCCGGCCCCCGAGCGGGCAAAACCCACCGGCAGGAAGCCGATAATCGTCACCAGCGTGCCCGTGAGCATCGGCGCGGCGGTGGAACTCCAGGCAAACGTAGCCGCATGGATCCGGTCAAAACCCTCTTCGAGTTTGACCACCATCATCTCGATCGCAATGATCGCGTCGTCCACCAGCAGGCCCAGGGAAATGATCAACGCGCCCAGGGTCACCCGGTCGAATTCGCGGCCGGTCATCAGCATGATCACAAACACGATCGACAAGGTCAGCGGCACCGCAGCGGCCACCACCAGGCCGACCCGGAACCCCAGGGCCAGCAGGCTGATGACCATTACCACCGCGAGGGCGACGAAGAACTTCAGCATGAACTCGTTGACCGCCAGGCTGATGTTTTTCGCCTGGTCGGAGACCTTGGCGAAGTTGACCCCCAGCGGCAGGTCGCCCTGGATTTTCGCTTCCTGGGCCTTGAGGGCCTTGTCCAGTTCCAGGCCGTTCCAGTGCTTCTCCATGATCACCCCGAGCATCAGCGAGGGGTCGCCCTGATGACGGATACGGTAGCTGGGCGGGTCTTCATAACCCCGGCTGACGGTGGCCACATCGGCGATGCGCAGCAGCTTGCCGTTGGCTTCCAGCGGGACGTTTTCGATCAGCGCCAGGCTGTCGAAGGCCCCGTCGATGCGGATATAGGCGCGTGCCCCGGCGGTCTCGACAAAGCCTGAAGGCGCCACGGCATTCTGGGCGGCGAGGGCGGCGAAGATCTGCTCGGGCTTGATGCCCAAGGTGGCCAGGCGCTCATAGGAAAACTCGACGAAGATCCGCTGCGCCTGTTCGCCGAGGATATTGACCTTCTTCACTCCCGGCAGATTGAGCAGGCCCTGGCGCATGTCCTCGGCCATTTGCACCAGTTGCCGGTGGGGCAGGTGTTCGGCCTCCAGCGCGTACAGGGAAAAGTATACGTCGGAGTATTCATCGTTGAAGAACGGCCCGATCACCCCCTTGGGCAACTTCGCGGCTTCGTCGCTGAGCTTTTTGCGGGTCTGGTAGAACAGGTCCTGGATCTCGCTGGGACGGGTGGACTCCAGGTACGTCATGCGCATCGAGACGAAGCCCGGTTGGGCGATGGTTTCGACGCGGTCGTAATAGTCCAGCTCCTGCAGGCGTTTTTCCAGACGGTCGGCCACTTGCTCCTGCATCTCTTGCGCGGTGGCGCCGGGCCAGGCGGCGGTGATGGTCATGACCTTGACGGTGAACGAAGGGTCTTCGGCGCGCCCCAGTTTGCCAAAGGCAAAGACCCCGGCGGCGAGGATCGCGATGATCAGGAACAGCGTGACCGCGCGATGCTTGACCGCCAGTTCGGAGAGGTTGATCCCGCGCATTATCAGTGTTCCTGCTGACGGTTGAGGGCCAATACCTGGGCCGGCAACAGGCGTACCGCGTCACCGCTGTGCAGCAGGTGCGCGCCGAGGGCGACGACTACTTGGCCTGGGTCCACGCCACTGTCCAGCAACGCGTCCTCCTGGCCGAGGCTGGCGACGTTGACCGGGGCGAAGCTGACCTTGTCATCGGCGCCAATCACCCACACACCGGTGCCTTTGCCGGCATCCTGCAGCGCCCCGATGGGCACGCGGGTCTGTTGCGCCTGGCCGTTACCTTGCAGGCGCACGGTGATGGTCGAGCCGAGAGCGAAGCGGTCGACGGGGCCATGCAAGACATAGCGGGCCCGGTAGGTGCGGGTGGTCGGGTCGGCGCTGGCAGACAGCTCGCGCAACGTGGCGGTCACTGCTTGCTCAGGGGCGCCGAAGGGGAACGCCAGGGCTTTTTGCGAAGCCTGGTCGCGCTGGTTTTCCGGGAGGTTGACGATGGCTTCCCGGGCGCCGTCGTGGGCCAGGCGCGCCACCACTTGCCCCTCGGCGACCACTTGGCCGCGGTCCACCCGTACGTCGGTGATGATGCCGTCGCTGTCGGCCCTGAGCACCGAGTAGGTGCGGCGGTTTTCGATCTGGCTGGCGTCGGATTGCGCGGAGGCCAGTTCGGCTTCGGCCACCCGCAGATTGGTGGCGGACTGGTCGAAAATCTGCCGCGACACGGCGCCGGTATTGGCCAGGCGCTGGTAGCGGGATTCATCGTCCCGGCGTTGGCGCAGTTGCGCCTGGGCCGCACTGACGCGGTTTTTCGCCGAGCGCAGGGCCAGTTCGAAGTCGCCGATATCCAGCACCAGCAAGGTGTCGCCACGGTTGACGTGCTGGCCGGGATCAACCTTGCGCTCGATCACCTTGCCGCTGACGCGAAACCCCAGGTCACTTTCCGTGCGTGCGGCCACTACGCCGGTGTAGGCGCTTTGCTGGCTGCCCGCGGCTTCGACCTTGGCGGCCAGCACCGGGCGGGGCAGGGGCGCTTCGGCGATGGGGTCGGCCTTGTTGTTGCAGCCACTGAGTACCGCCAGCAGGGCCAGGGGGGTGAGAAGACGCAGGGGGAGAGGGTTCATGTCGGGCTCCGTGGGGCGGGGTGAGCTAAAAATTACGCTTGTAATATTTGTCGCCATATTATGGTCGAAATATAAAATAATCCAGCCCGCGAGTATTTGTTCCACTGGTGGGACGATCAGGGCCGGTTTTGCCGTCTAGCGCGGAATTGGTATCGGATTTAAGGTGTATCCATTACTGGAGACACATATGAAAAAGATCATCGGCATCTACACCAGCCCACGCGGCCATTGGGTCGGCGACGGCTTTCCGGTTCGCACGCTGTTTTCCTACGACACCATGGGCAAGCAGATCAGCCCGTTCCTGTTGCTGGATCACGCCGGTCCTGCGGCGTTCACCCCGACCGAGCAACGTCGTGGCGTGGGCCAGCATCCTCATCGCGGTTTTGAAACCGTGACCATCGTCTACAAGGGCGAAGTCGAGCACCGCGATTCCACCGGCGCCGGCGGCACCATCGGCCCGGGCGATGTGCAATGGATGACAGCCGCCAGGGGCATCATTCACGAGGAGTTTCACTCCGAGGCGTTCGCCCGCAGCGGCGGCGCCCTGGAAATGGTCCAGTTGTGGGTCAACCTGCCGGCCAGGGACAAAATGACCGATGCCGGTTACCAGACCATCCTCGATGGCGATATTCCGACGCTGCCCCTGGCCGACCACGCCGGCAGCCTGCGCTTGATCGCGGGCGAGTTCGACGGGGTCAAAGGCCCGGCTCGTACCTTCACGCCGATCGACGTGTGGGACATGCGCCTCAAAGCCGGCCGCTCTGTGACGCTGGACCTGCACGCCGGGCGCAACACCGCGCTGGTGGTGTTGCGCGGCACGGTGCGGATCAACGGCACTGAAGTGGCGCGGGAAGGGCAGTTGGCACTGTTCGAGCGCGATGGCACGCAACTGCGCCTCGAGTCCAGCGACGACGCCATGGTGCTGTTGCTCAGCGGCGAGCCGATCGACGAACCCATCGTCGGCCACGGCCCGTTCGTGATGAACACCGAGCAGGAAATCCACCAGGCGTTTGCCGACTATCAGTCCGGGCAATTCGGGCAGATGCAGCGCTAGGGCGCTATACCCTCCAAAGGCATTTCATGCGATCTTCATGGCATTCGCCCTGGAGTCGCCTGAATGCCCTCATTTATCTCCGATCACCCGATGTTCTGTGCCTTGGCGCTGGTGCTGATCGATATTGCCGTATGGCGTTTGATCTCTGCCGATTTCGCCAATTGGAAGCTGGCGGCACGCCTGGTGATCTTTGCGGTGTTCAGCGCCGTGCTGTTCAACGAAGGCATGAACCCGATGCAGGTCGCGCCGTTCGGCGACAACGTGGCGCTGCATTTGGCGGCAACGGCGTTCCAGATCGGCTGGTGGCTGTTTGCGGCGCGCACCCTCACGGTATTGCTCGGCGCGGTGATGATGCAGCGGGTCGGCCACACCGGGCGGCTGTTGCAGGATCTGGTGGGCGCGGTGATCTTCCTGATCGCGATCATCGCCGCCATGGCCTACGTGCTCGACCTGCCGGTCAAGGGCGTGCTGGCCACTTCCGGCGCGGTGGCAATCATCGTCGGCCTGGCGTTGCAAAGCACCTTGAGCGACGTGTTTTCCGGCATCGTGCTCAATACCACCAAACCCTACCAACTGGATGACTGGATCTCCATCGACGGCACCGAAGGCCGGGTTATCGACATCGACTGGCGCGCCACCCAACTGCAAACCTCCCAGGGCAGCCTGGCGGTGGTGCCCAACTCGTTGGCGGCCAAGGCCAAGATCATCAACTTCTCACGTCCCGCAGATATGTTTGGCTTGGCGGTCAGCCTGCAGGTCAGCCCCCATGCGCGGCCCCAAACCGTGCTGGATGCGCTGGAGCGGGCGATGCAGGGGTGTCGGCCGTTGTTGGCCAAGCCGGCGCCGAGTGTGGCGTTCAAGACGTCGGCCAGTGGTGGCGTGGAGTATGAGATCAGCGGGTTTGTGCCGGCCATGGCGCTTAAGCGTGAGGTGCGCAATCAGCTTTATGATTTGGCGTTTCGGCATTTGCAGGCGGCGGGGGTGAGCTTGTTGTCGGCGGCCGAGAGTAATGCGCCGGTGACGGTTTCCCGGGCTCGGGCGTTGTTGGAGAGCTCGTCTATTTTCTCGACGTTGAGGCAGGAGGAGAAGGAGACATTCAGCCAGAACATGACGCTGCAGACCTTTCGCGCCGGGGAGATGATTTTGCCGGCGGGGGAGGTGAGTGATCACCTGTTTATCATCGAGTCCGGGGTGATTTCGGTGATGCTGACCAAGGCCGGGCACAAGTTTGAAGCGGGGCGGATGGGGCCTGGGGAGGTGATTGGTGAGGCCGGGATTTTGTCGGAGCAGGGTGTGCCTGCGGACTTTTCGGCGAAGACGTTTTGTACGTTGTATAGGATTGAGAAGGAGTATCTGAAGCCTTGTCTGGATGCTCGGCATGACATCAGTGAGGCTATGAAAAGCCTGCTGGATTTCAGGTTGCATGCGGCTCAGAGTTTGACGCAGGAGGCGCCTGTGGTGCCGGTTAAGAAGGGGTTTATGCAGTGGCTGCGGAGTCGGGCCTGAAGGTGTACATATCCGTTGCTGCGGTAACGGCCACTTATGGTTCCGCTCTTACAGCGGGTCACTTTTGGCAAACGCCCGGAATGCCGGCCCAGCCAAAAGTAACCAAAAGGTCTTTGCCCCACCACTCGGTGCCTCGCCTAGGCTCGGCATGCCCGCACTCCGGCCCGGTTCCGCGGGCCGCCGCGACGGGCCATC
>NZ_JACAPY010000030.1:0-95176 GCF_013385455.1 Pseudomonas sp. G1002 | reverse complement strand
GAATTTCTTGACGACCATAGAGCATTGGAACCACCTGATCCCATCCCGAACTCAGCAGTGAAACGATGCATCGCCGATGGTAGTGTGGGGTTTCCCCATGTGAGAGTAGGTCATCGTCAAGATTGAATTCCGAAACCCCTGTCTGCTAGCGCAGACAGGGGTTTTGTCGTTTAAGGGCTGGGCAAACAACTAGAATCGACTCACCCTTTGCGTGCCTTACTGCTTCGCCTGGCCATTAACTTGCGCCACCATATATAGATCCCGGTAGCAGACAACATCGCGATCACAGCTCCCAGCAGCGCAATCAGCACCTGACCCGCCACCCCGATGATCCTGCCCCCATGGATCGGCAGTTGCAGCCGATAAAAGCGCTCTCCCAACGTACCTTGCCCTGCTATTTCCTGCCCCAGTAAACGCCCATCCGTCCCGTGGAAAAACAACCAGGATTTCCCATGGGCCTCGGTATCATGTTGTCCAAAACCCGCCCCATAAAAGTTGTACTCAAAGCTGTAGTAAAGCTCTCCAATCGCCGCCGTCAGTCCCAGCCGCTTGCCTTCCTCCAGCGCCCGCTCATAGGCCTGTTGATAACTCAGTTGTGTCACGCCCAATTGCTCGGCGGGTAACCCGCCACGGGCCTCATAGACGCTAGGCTCAACCGGTGAGAACAGCGAGACAGCAGGCTTGAACACCTGGCTCGGCAAATTCATCGCGACGCTGCTGACTGCAATCGGCAGCAACAACAGCCAAAGCCATAACCCGCCTGCACGATGCAGGTCGAAGTTCAGCCGGTAAGCGTGGCCGCCCTTGATCTTCCACGCCGTGGACCACTTCTTCCAGAACGGTTTACCTCTCGGCAGGGTCAGCCACAGCGCGATAAAACAATCGAACACCCATGCGATCGCCACCAGTCCCATCAGCCACAAACCCCAATTACCCGGCAGTGTCAGGTTGTAGTGAAATTCCAGAATGAACGGAATGAAGTTCTCGCGCTGAAAGCAGCAAGCCCCCCAAACACGCCGGCCCATTTCTTCGCCGCTGACCGGATCCAGGTAAAAGACCTGGTTGGGCTCCTCAAAGGGTTTGCCCGTCGCCGGATCGTTTCTCGCAACTGCCGCCAGCATCGCGGTATGACCGGCCTCTTGTGGATACTCCATGTACCAGACTTGCAGTTTGGGATGCTGCCCCTGCAACGTGTCCACCAGTTCACCTGGCGGCAATGCCGAACCTTTGGCCGTTGCTCCATAAAAGCCGGGATTGAGCCATTCATCCAACTCATGGTTAAACGCCAGAAGGCTGCCCGTGAGTCCCGCCATCATCAGAAACAACGCCGTTGCCAACCCGATGTAGCGATGAAGTAAAACCAGCAATGCGCGCATAAAAATTTCCTGCAAAGACGACAAAGCCAGCGCCTGGAATCAGGAACTGGCTTTGTATGAATCGAGAGGGATTAGAACTGGTAGCTCACCGTCGCACTGACGTTGCGCTCTTCACCCAGGTAGCAGAAGTTCAAACTGGCACACGACGCCACGTACGACTCGTTCGTCAGGTTGTTGGCATTCAGGCGTACATCCACACCCTTCAGTCCAACCTTGCCAAGGTCATAACCCATCGAGGCGTCAAACAGCGTGTAGGCGGGCACCTTCATGGTGTTCTCCGCATCTGCCCAGCTGTAGCCGACATAACGAACACCACCACCGAGTCGCAGGCCATCCAGTGCGCCGCTATCGAACTTGTAGTCTGCCCATACCGACGCCATATGACGCGGCGCCTGCGTCGGCGAGTTCCCCTTGTTCTCGATCACGTTGTCCGCAGTACTCAGCGTGCTGACCATCGACTTCGAATACTCGATATCGGTGAAGGTATAGCTGCCCAACAATTTGAGATGGTCGGTCAACTGCATATGCGCCTCCAGCTCCAGGCCCTGGGAGCGCACAGCGCCGACCGCGCGATAGAAGTTTTCCTGCGGCAGTTTGGTCGCCAGGTTTTCCTGGTCGATGCGGAACAGCGAGGCCGTGAACAAATTGTCGGTACCCGGCGGCTGATACTTCAAGCCGACTTCCCACTGGGTGCCGTCGGTAGGTGCAAGGGGATTGCCGGCACTGTCCGAATAGGAGTTCGGGTTGAAGGATTCGGAATAGCTGACGTAGGGCGCGAGACCGTTATCAAACAAGTAGAGCGCTCCGGCCCGGCCGGTCAGTTTGGTACGTTTATCACTGATCTCTGTGCCCAGCGGCCTTCCCGCTTCGGCAATGCGATTTTCATCGGAGGTCTCAACCCAGTCCTGACGCAGCCCGAGGGAGAACCGCCACTTGTCCATCTCAATCAGGTCTTGCAGGTAAACGCCGGTCTGCTCGAGCCGGCGCAGATAACTGGTTGGGCTGTAATAGCTGATCTCGGAATTGCCATACACCGGGTTGAACGCATTGATTGGCGCAAGAGAGCCGCTGCTC
Organism: Pseudomonas sp. G1002; assembly: GCF_013385455.1. Taxonomy (NCBI): domain Bacteria; kingdom Pseudomonadati; phylum Pseudomonadota; class Gammaproteobacteria; order Pseudomonadales; family Pseudomonadaceae; genus Pseudomonas; species Pseudomonas sp. G1002. The sequence goes on along the minus strand of NZ_JACAPY010000030.1, from coordinate 92,726 downwards.
CAGTCCACGACGGTTTTGCGCCGCTGATAGTCCGCCCCCATCAACACCGTATGCTTGGTCGCGCCGGTAAAAAATTCAGCCTGCAGCATGTTGTCGATGATGAACGCATGCAGCTTTTCGTCACCGCCTGAGTAATAGCGATTCAACTCATTACTGGTGGGCGTAGTCCAGCCATAGGCATACACCTGGTCCAGCCGGACCTTGGAGTCCAGATACCGAAAGTTCTGCCGCGCGGTGAAAACATCATTGAAGCGATGCTCGAACTGATAGCCGAACGACTGTTGATCACGCTTGTACCCATCAATGCCCGGCTCGCCTTCGAAGAAGTGATTGGAGATCCGCTGGCCGTTGCGCTGATGCAGCGCGCCATCTGCCGGCATGCCTCCGTGGTAGCCACCGTCGGGGTCATGCTGCAGGTAAGCCTGGAGTGTGAGGGACGTGTCATCGGTAAAGTCGATGCTCAAGGTGGGTGCCAGCGCGTAGCGTTTTTCCTTGGCATGGTCGAATTGCGTGTCGGACTTGTCTGCAAGACCGGTCAGTCGGTAAGCAATGCGCTTGTCGTCATCCACCGGGCCGCTGAAGTCGAAACCCATGCCTCGCTGCCCTTGGGAACCTATCGTGGCCTGGACCTGATGGTATGGCTCAAACAATGGCTTCTTGCTGGTCAACGCCACCAGCCCACCCGGCGAGCTGCGCCCGTAGAGCACCGATGACGGTCCTTTGAGGATATCTACGCGCTCGAGGAAATACGGGTCCACCTGCATGGTGCTGTAGGTTCCGCTGTCACCCATGGATTTCAAACCGTCCAGGTAGATGTTATCCACCGAACCGTCGTTGAAACCACGCATCGCCACATAGTCATAGCGGTGAGTGGCGCCATAAGGGTTGGTCAGCACGCCAGGGGTGTAACGCATGGCCTGGGCAACGGTTTGCGAGCCTTGGTCGTCCATCTGCTCGCGGGTCACCACTGAAACCGTCTGAGACGTTTCCAGCAGCGCGGTACTGGTCTTGGTGGCGATCTGGCTGTGGGTCGCGTTGTAGCCTTCCATGCTGCCCAGGGCATTACCCAGGGCGAAGCCTTTGATGTCGGTGGTCGGCAAGGTCAGCGCCTCGCTCTCGGGCTGGACCTGCAACACGAAACTCACGTCGTCCTGCGCCTGCGCCTGCAAGCCTGAGCCGTTGAGCAATTGGCTCAGGCCCTGTTCGGCCGAGTACTCCCCGTGCAGTCCGGGAGACTGGCGGCCCTGAGTCTGCGCAGGCGTGCTGGAAAGGGTGATGCCTGCCTGACGGGCAAACTGATTGAGCACATCGCTCAGCGCGCCTGCCGGGATGTCATAGCGCTGGCTGATACGTTCGACCCCGCTATCAGCCGCGACACCGGCCACTGGCAGCAAGCCGATGCCCATCGTGGTCGACAGCAATGCTGCGCGTACGGCTTTGCCGAGCAAAGGGTAGGAAGAGGGAGAGTTGCTGAAAAAACGCACAGTCATTATCGAGATCCGTAGAGGTCGCTGAAGGCAGATTGAATTGCTTACTGTCTAAGCCGGACTCACGGAAAAAAGCCGCCAAAAATAAATCAGGCACGCCAAAAATAATCAGGCCTGACGCTCCAGGCTCACCCACCAGCGGGTGCGATAGCGCAGGCGCACAGGCAGCGTCTGCGGAAGGATCGCCAATAGTTTCTCGGTGTCCTCCAGGCGAAAAACACCAGACAAGCGCAAATCTGCGATATCGCTCGAGCAGCCCAGATAACCATGGCGATAGCGCCCCACCTCCGCCAGGAAATCGGCAAGACGCATGTTGCGGGTGACGATCAATCCGTCGGCCCAGGCCCCTGTATCCATATCCGAAGGCGGTGCCAGAGCGGCCGCATTCTGACGCACCAGGTAGCTTTCTCCTGCATGCACTTGAGTAAAAAGCCCGTCGGCGGTATGCGGTGAATGAATCGCCACGTTGCCTGACGCGACGCTCAGGCGTGTGCAATCGCTGTCCTGGCGCACCACAAATCGCCCGTCTATTCCTTCGAACAAACCATGGCGGGTGCGAACCAGCAGGGGGGCGGTCGCCGCGGCGCCGCAGGTCACCAGGATTTCCCCGCGCACCAATGTGATCAGGCGTTGTTGCGGGTTGAAGTCGAGGTCCACTGCGCTATCGGTATTGAGCTGCAGGCGCGTGCCATCCGGTAGTTGCACGCTACGGCGTTCGCCAGTGGTGGTAGCCAGGTCAGAGGTCCAACGCTGCCAGCCGGTGAGGTCTCGGCTGACCCAGGCCGCCGAACCCATCAACAGCACGCCGGACAATACCTTCAATGCCTGCCGGCGCCCAAGGCGCTGGGCACTGTTCTCCAGCGCCACATGGGCCCCGGGAATCGCCGCCAACTGGCTGCTTAATTCATGCTGCAGTGCCTGCACGCGTTGCCAGGCCAACTCGTGTTCATGATGAGCCTCGCGCCAGTGCTCGCACTGCGCCTTCAGGCGGACATTGGCGCGATTGTTACGCAGGCGCAGCATCCAGCTGATGGCCTGCTTGACCACCTGCGGGTCGATTCCTGCGCGCGCGGTGTTATCCATCGAGGTCATGCCTCATACCGCAGCACATAACAGTGATAAAGCGCCTCGGCGACATAGCGTTCCACCGAACGCAGTGATACACCCATCTGCTGCGCAATCTGCTTGTAAGTCAGGCCGTCGCATTGAGCCAGTAGAAACGCCTTGCGTACCTTGGGCTTGAGTCCGTCCAGAAGCCGGGCGATGGACTCCAGCAATTCCAGAATCAACGCACGTTCTTCAGCACTCGGCGCCAAGGCTTCGGGCAAATGCGCGATGGACTCCAGGTAGGCGCGCTCGATTTCTTCGCGACGCCAATGATCGATCACCAGGCCCCGCGCGATAGTGCGCAGGAAAGCGCGAGGGGCCTTGAGTTCGAAACGTTCGGTTTTTTGCAGCAGCCGCACGAACGTGTCCTGGGCCAGGTCCGCCGCATCCGCTGCGTTACCCAGACGGCTGCGCAGCCAAGTGTTCAGCCAGCCATGATGGTTGCTGTAAAGCGTCTGTACTGCGTACTCGGATGAGGGCATTCACACGGCCTGGCAAAGCGTCACAAATGATAATTAGTCGCATTGTCGACAAGCCTGAAAAATTTTGCAACTCCTGACGTTAGAGCGCTACCACTGGTCGGTTTCTGACATTAAAAGCAGATGCTTCTCACAAATTCCTAAGATTTATCCTGCCTTGGCCGAAAGCCTGACGAGCCATGCGTGCACCGAAATAGAGCAGTCGCAGAGTCTGCCTATACCGTTACATGGAATGTTGCATCCGGCACGCTCACCCCCTTTTGGCAAAAAGAAGTCAATGAAATGAATCTCAAGTTCAGTCATAAAATTCTGTTGGCCGCGTCAGGCGTAGTGGTTCTGGCCTTCGCGTTATTCACGTTCTACAACGACTACTTGCAGCGCAATACCATCCGGCAAAACCTGGAGTCGTCCATTCAGCAATCCGGTGAACTCACCGCCAGCAGCGTGCAGAACTGGCTCAGCGGGCGGGTGCTGGTACTGGAAAGCCTCGCGCAAAACGTGGCCCATCAAGGCAGCTCTGCCGATCTTCCGGGGTTGGTCGACCAGTCGGCATTTACCTCCAACTTCCAGTTCACCTACGTCGGTTCCACCAACGGCGTGTTCACCCAGCGTCCCGACGCCAAAATGCCCGATGGCTACGATCCGCGTCAGCGTCCCTGGTACAAGCAAGCTGTCGCAGCCGACAAGACCATGCTTACACCGCCCTACATGGCCGCGGTAGGCGGGCTGATCGTGACCATCGCGATGCCGGTGAAAAAGAATGGCGAACTGCTTGGCGTGGTCGGCGGTGACCTGAGCCTGCAAACCCTGGTGAAGATCATCAACTCGGTGGATTTCGGTGGCATCGGCCATGCATTCCTGGTCAGCGGTGATGGTCAGGTGATCGTCAGCCCGGATCAGGACCAGGTGATGAAGAACCTCAAGGACATCTACCCGGGCACCAACGTGCGCATCGAGAAGATCAGCCAGGAAGTGGTCTTGAATGGCCAGGAACGGATTTTGTCCTTCACCCCGATCAGCGGGTTGCCGAATGCCGACTGGTACATCGGCCTGTCGATCGACAAAGACAAAGCCTACGCACCGCTGGGTAAGTTCCGTACCTCGGCATTGATCGCCATGTTCATTGCGGTTGCCGCCATTGCCGTGTTCCTGAGCGTCCTGATCCAGGTCTTGATGCGCCCGCTGACCACCATGGGCCGCGCCATGCAGGACATCGCTCAGGGCGAGGGTGACCTGACCCGCCGCCTGACAGTGGAAAGCAAGGACGAGTTCGGTGACTTGGGCAGTGCCTTCAACCAATTCGTCGAGCGTATTCACGCGTCGATTTCCGAAGTTTCCTCGGCGACGCGCCAGGTGCACGACCTGTCCCAGCGAGTAATGGCCTCGTCCAACGCGTCGATCATCGGTTCCGACGAACAAAGCGCGCGCACCAACAGCGTGGCCGCAGCGATCAACGAGCTGGGGGCCGCCACGCAGGAAATCGCGCGCAACGCCGCTGATGCTTCGCAACACGCCAGCGGTGCCAGTGAGCAGGCCGATGATGGGCGCAAGGTGGTTGAGAAAACCATCCTGGCGATGTCGGAGCTTTCGCAAAAAATCAGCCTGTCCTGCACGCAGATTGAAACCCTGAACGCCAGCACCGACAACATCGGCCACATCCTGGATGTGATCAAAGGTATCTCCCAGCAAACCAACCTGTTGGCCCTCAACGCCGCGATTGAAGCGGCACGTGCCGGTGAGGCCGGGCGTGGGTTTGCCGTGGTGGCGGATGAAGTACGCAACCTGGCGCACCGCACCCAGGAGTCGGCAGAAGAGATCCACAAAATGATCACCTCGCTGCAGATTGGCTCGCGTGAGGCCGTGACCACGATGAACGCCAGCCAGACCTCGAGTGAAGAAAGCGTCGAGGTCGCCAACCAGGCCGGTGAACGCCTGGTCAGCGTGACGCAGCGGATCGTCGAGATCGACGGGATGAACCAGTCGGTAGCGGCCGCCACCGAGGAACAGACCGCCGTGGTGGAAACCCTCAACGTCGACATCAACCAGATCAACCTGCTGAACCAGCAGGGCGTGGCCAACCTCAACGAAACCTTGAAGGATTGCGACGCCTTGTCTCAACAGGCCAACCGCCTGAAGCAGTTGGTCGACAGTTTCAAAATCTGATCGATGAACACACAGGAGCGAGCCTGCTCGCTCCTGTCTCCTTTAGCCAAACATCGCTCGCACATTCGCCAGCGCACCGTCGGCGAATGCCTGCACAAACGGCTCAAATCCCTCCGCGCCAGGTTCAACCGGCTCGGCGATGATCGTCCAGGTCACCCGTGAGGATCCTGCTCCCAACGGTTCGACATCCATGGCGGCCCACAACCGTGCTACGCCCAAGGTGTTGTAGATCGTGGTCCAGGTCATGCGCATGGCCTGCTCGTCGCGGCTGTTGAGTTGCTCCACCACCAGGTGTCCATCGTGGAAGAACTTCTTGCGCAGCGATCCCGCGCCCGCACCAGTGATTTCGATGTGGGACAAGGCGGGGATGAATCGATCAAATCCGCCAAAGTCACCGACCACCGCCCACGCACCGGCGGCATCACAGGCAACCACAACTGAGGACACCACAGGTTTGGCGCAAGGGTTGCGAATCAACGTATCGGGTTTCATAAGGTCTTCCTTCAATTGAGAGCCTGGTCACAGGAAACCGGTGCTGCGCAGGTACTCGCAGCCCTTGCGTAACAGCGCCGGATTTTTTTCGGGGTAGCGTCCGCCCATCTGCTCGACGCCGCGTCGTGCGTTGTCATGGCGGATCATCGAGGTATCGCCGATGTCCTCGCCCACCCCATTGAGGTAGAAGCCCAGTACGCCGAACAGCGCATTGCGGCTGTCCACTGTGTGCAGGTGACGTTGCCAGTGAGCCACGCTCACCAGCTCGAATGCGTGGCCTGCCTGGCGAAAGGCGTCGACGTAGGTTTCCCAGCTCAGGGGCTGCGGGTTATGCAGGTTGAACACCGTCCCTCCAGCACGGCAGCGGCTGCTGTGGAACGCAATAAACCGGGCGAGAAAGTCCACCGGCATCAGGTCGAAATTCAACTCAAGGTGCGGCACCAGGCCCAGTTGGAGTGAACCTTTGAGCATCAACATCAGGCGATTCTTCTGTGGCTCGCAGACTCCGCTGCGGCTGTTGAAGCTGATGTTCCCCGGGCGATGGATATTGACCCAGGCACCTTGCGCTGCGGCGCGTCCCAGCAAGCGTTCGGCAACCCATTTGGACAGGTTGTAGCCATTCTGGATGTAGAGCGGCGGGGTGGCCGCGGCGGGGTTTTCGAGTACCTGGCCATGTGCGTCGATAGTGCTGGCGGCCGACAGCGTCGAGATAAAATTGAAGACCTTCTTGCATCGGGTTTCACACAGGCGCAGGCATTCGAGCACCGGTTCGACGTTGTCCTTGGCCAGGGTGGCGTAATCCATCACATGATTGACGTGGGCGGCGTTGTGCACCAACACGCCGAACTCCCCGGCGAGGTAGTCATACACCTCACTCGACAAGCCAAGACGCGGCTGGCTGATGTCGGCGGCATACACCTGCACCCGGCTCAGGTCCAGGTGTTCCAGACGGTACTCTCGCAGGGCCTCGGCAAACCTCGCGGTCGCCGAATGTCCGGGCCGTTCGCGCACCAGGCACGCCACTTCAAGTGCACCCTCGGCCAACAGTGCCTCGACGATATGCACCCCGAGAAAACTGTTGGCCCCGGTCACGATCACCCGGCGGTGTTCGCCCGCCTGTTCAGCCGGCAGTGTCTGCACATGCAGCTCACGCAGCGCATCCCGGGTAGCCTGGCCGGTCGGTGCTTCGGGTGGTGCGTCGTCCCCCATCAGCGTAGCGAGGGTACGAACCGTGGGGGTTTCAAAAAACCGACTTAGGGATAGGCTGCGCCCGAACTGCTCGCGGATACGCAGCAGCATCGTCGACAGCAGGATGGAATGGCCGCCAAGATTGAAGAAGCTCTCGTCGGCCGACAGCTGCGTGACCGGCATGCCCAGCAACTCGCTCCACAGGTTGAGCAACTGCACTTGCATGGGCGTGTGCGGTTCGCCGTGAATGATGGCCGGCAGCGTTGGAGTCGGTAACGCCAGCAATGCCTGGCGGTCGACCTTTCCGTTGGGGGTGCACGGCATGCTCGCAAGTTCCGTGCACAGGGTTGGGCGCAAATAGTCCGGCAGTGTTTGCCGAGCATGCTGCGTCAGTGCAGGCAGGGCGTCTTGTGTTTCGGGCTGAGCAACAAAAGCCAGGATTCGCCGCTCACGGTCAATCACCACCGCCACTTGGCGAAACAGCTGACTGCTGCGCAGGCAATGTTCGATCTCTTGCGGTTCGACCCGGAACCCACGGATCTTCACCTGCTGATCCCGGCGCCCGGCCAACTCGATGCCGGCAGCGGTCCACTTCGCCAGGTCGCCTGTGCGGTAGGCCCGCAAGGTCTGGCCGTCGGGCAACTCCAGGGGGACGAAATGCTCGGCGGTCTGACGCGGCTGGTTGAGGTAACCCAGGCTGACGCCGGGACCGGCGATGTACAGTTCGCCCAACACCTGCTCATCCACCGGTTGCAGGTGCTCGTCGAGGATCAGTACCTGGCTGTTGGCGATGGGCGTGCCGAGGTTGCGATTGCTGTCGCCCGGCTGCAACGTGTGGCTGGTCACCAGCACGGTGGCTTCGGTGGGCCCGTAGAAATTGTGCAGGCGGCACTGGCCTGCCAACTGCTCGATGACATAGGGCTCGCACACGTCGCCTCCGGTCATCAGGTGCGCCAGGCCCAGGGGTTGATCCAGCGGCAGGATGCTCAGCAGCGCCGGCGGCAGGAAGGCGTGGGTGACGCGCTGTTGTCGGATCAACTCCACCAGTTGCTGCGGGTCGCGTCGCTGGTCTTCACTGGGCACGATCAGCTCGGCGCCCGCGATCAGACTCGGGAAGATATCGATCAGGGACGAGTCAAAACTCAAGGGCGAAAACTGCAAGACCCGGCTGTGTTCGCTCAGCTGCACATGACCCCCGAACCAGGCGCTGAAATGGGCCAGGTTGTGCTGGCTGAGCAGCACGCCCTTGGGTTGGCCGGTAGTGCCCGAGGTGTGGAGCACCATGCAAGGGTCGTCCATGGCGGGGCGCTGGGGCATTGGCAGCGAGGTGTCGGGAGTGTCGACGGCACTTACATCCAATGCACAAAACCCGTCCCGCAGTGGATGCTTGCCATCATCCAGCAGCACCGAGACGCCGGCGTTTTCCAGCATCGCTTGCTGGCGTTGCAGCGGGTGGCCCGGCTCCAGGGGCAGGTACACCGCACCGCAGGCGAGTACCGCGAGAATGCTGGCGTACAGCTCCAGGGATTTGTCCAGGCAGACGCCGATTACCGGCGGCGTATCGTGGGGCCCAAGCAGAGGTCGCAGACGGTGCTGGATAGCCAGGCTCTGGCGATGCAACTGTCGGTAAGTCAGCCCGCTGCCGGCAATGTTCAACGCTGGCCGGTCGGCGAAGGTTTGCAGACTGTTTTCCAATCGTTCGATCAGGGGTACCAGGGCTTGCTGCTGCAGAACCAAATCGGCCGTCAGGTTAAAACGATGCAGGTACGCCAGGGATGCAAGCGCTTGCAGGCCGTGTTCCGGATCATCAGAGGCGACGGCCGCCTGCGAGAAATAGCCCGGGTCCCGGGAGAACCCACTCACCTGTTGGGCTACCCACTCCACCAGGCTGCTTACTGCGTGTTGACGCAGCCGTTGACCATTGCCACAGGCTTCTCCGGCAACCTCCAGGGTTGTCAGGAGTCGCCGTGAGTGGGCGTAACACCTGAGCTGCAGGGCCGGCAATCCACAGTCGGTCAACGCTCCCATACCCACGCGCAGGCTCATCAAGGCTGTGCACGTCACGCCGGGCGGAACCTCCTCGCTACCGTCATCAATCAGCAGGTCTAGGTGGGTGACATCCTGTGCTCGCAGCACCCCATGACCGTATTGCGCCAATGTCTCACCCAGTTCATTCAGCGCCGCGCTGAAGCCCGCCAGCCCAATCTTCAGGTGCCTCATGGGTGCCCTCCTGGCGCCGCAAGAAAGGCATCCAGCGCCAGAACCACACTCGGCGTTTGCAGCAGGCCGCTGTGGTTCAGGAAGCCCATGATATTGCCGATCAACGGGTGCTGGCGGGTAATGGGAAAGCCCATCGCCTGCACTTCAGTGCGCAGCGCAGAGCGCGTGCCGTCACTGACATCCAGGTGCTCGATCAAGTGCAGGTCGAAGTTTTTCTGCAGGTCGTGGGTCAGGTAATGCTGGAGAAAAACCGGCAGGATCCGGGCGATACAGTCGCGGTCCGCGGCGTCTGCAGACTGCCAATAAATACGCACCAGGCGCGTCCAGAAAAGCGCGTGGCGGCCCTCGTCAAACAAGTGGTCGGCCATCAACCCACGGATGGACTGCTTGACACTGTCGTCCTTGGAAAACGCTGCCACGTCATGGGTCACGGTGTTCTCGGCGATGGCCACGGCAATCAGTTCCACGGCATCGCGCAGGTGTTCGGGCGCCAGCGCCAGTGCGGCAGGCAAGGCGCGGCTCAGCTCGATTTGCGCGGGTAGTTCAAGGGGTGGGATCCCGGTCATCTCGATGGTCTGTTGCATGAAATCGAGGGCGACGAGGGCGTGGTAATCCTCGTCCACCACCACGGTCATGGCGTCGTAGCGACAGGCAAGCGGGAAGGGCACCGAAAAGCGATTCTTGGCGATACTGCGTGCGGTCTTGTCGACGATCTCGGTTTCAAAGATCACCACGTCGTTGATGAACTTGTAGAACGTCTGCAGCAAGACAAAATCACGGCACTGCGGGCATCGGTCGATAAAGGTTGCGCTCAGCACCAGGGGCTGTCGGCTCAGGGGGTAGATCAGTTTCTGATCGTTTTCCAGCCGCCGCCGCGGGCGTGTGCGGATGGTCGCGCGGCGCTCCCAGTCGTCGGCAAATGAGCGGTAGTCTGCAGGGTTCATGCGCTCATCTCCGGCAGGCACCTATGCAACCCATCCCATAAGGCCAGGCGGCTTTCCACGGCGCCGAGGGCGCAACTGTCGGCTTGCTGCTCGCGGCTTGGGTCGCCGAGGGTAAGGCGTTGCAGCAATTGCGTTGCCGCCGGGCCATGCTCCTGGGCGTCGATCTCCATGTGGCGCTTGAGGTAGTAGCAGAAGGTGGGCGCCTGGCGATGGAGCGCCTCGCACTCCTCCAGGATGCGCTTGAACATCGCCGGGATGACGCTCTCGCGCCCGTGGAGAAAGGCAGCCGCCACGCAGTGCGTCGGGGCGTCCAGGGCAACCTGCAGGGTACTTCTGACGAACCGGGCCACGGACGGGTGGATATCGATTTTTTGCAGGGCCGTTTCTGCATCGTTGCCGTCACGCTGCAGGCTGACGAACCGCTCGATGTTCGCCGTGCTCGCGCCGACTTCACGCATGGCTTCCAGGTACAACTCGAAGTGGCTGCCGTGCCCATGGCCGGGATACGCGTCCGACTCTTCGCCCAATACGATCTCATTGATCAGGCGAGCCGCTTGCGGGTCCGTTGGCGGTAACCAGGGCAGGCGCATACCGGTGAGGTCATGTTGCAGGCGTTTGGTGAGTGTCATGAAGTCCCACACGGCGAATACGTGGTTTTCCATAAAGTACTGCAACTTTGGAAGGGTATTTATATGTTTGAATATTGGATGGATATGTAACTTCTGCTTTTTTTGTTTAAGCAGGTGTGAGTGCTGGAACATGTTGATGCCTATAAGTCGTTGTCTCTTCCCTGATAAAAGCGTTGTGCTTTAGCGACAAATAAACATTGGTTTTCACGGATGCGCGGGTGCCTTGATAACAGGCAGCCCTGTACGAGGCTGACACTGTTACTGGCAAGCAGCATGCTGTGACAAAATACCAAGGCTTTATTTAAAGGAACGCCACGCGCAGTGACGCACCGAGCATGGATTCACGCTGTCGATTGGGAGAATTGGAGTGTTGGTAATAATCTGATTAAGTATTCAGGTGTTTTTAGTTTTATAAGTTTTTCGAGTTGGAATATTGCGGTAGTTGGATCGCTCTGCGGAGTGTGTGAAGTTTTCTTTGGGCTTAATGGTTTAACGGGAGTAATGGTGGTGCGCTGGCCTCCGTCGGCCAGCGTCACTTTGCAGCGCTTTGTGGTCGAGGGAGGCGTTTCAGTTCCACGCGGAATTTACAGCGCAGCGTTCTGTTCAGTCTCTTCAAGACTTTTGAGGTAACCCGTAATTACCTCCATGCCGCGGGTAAGGTGGTTACGCAGGGTCAGGATGCTTTCGTCGACCTTCTTTTGCGCCACGAGGTCGAGCAGTTCGCGGTGATCTTCCTGGGACGTCTTGCCCAGGCCCATGGCCTCGAGATTGAAGCGCAGGAAACGTTCCTCTTCGTTCAAGCCGTGTTCAACCAGCTTGAGCAACCGCTGATTGCCCGCCTTGCCATACAGCGCCATGTGGAACAGGCGGTTGAGGCGGCCGATTTCGGTGTAGTCGCTTTCCCGTTCCAGCGCGTCGATAAAGGCGCCGGCCTGGGCGATGTCATCGGGCGTGAGCAGGGGAATCGACAAGCGCAGCGCTTCGGATTCGAGGAGTATGCGCAGGGCGTAGGTTTCCGCCGAGTGGTCCTCGATCAGTGGCGCTACCACCGCGCCTTTGTGGGTGACCACATGCAGCAGCGATTGGGCTTCCAGTTGACGCAATGCCTCGCGCACCGGCATCCGGCTGACCCCGAACAAGCTGGCCAGCTCCTGTTGACGCATGGCGGTGCCACAGGGCAAGCGGCCATCCAGGATGGCGTTGCGCAATGTTTCTTCAATCACGGAGCGGGCGAGATGGGCGGGGATAGGCCCGCTGATCTGGATGCTGCTCAAAGGGTTCGGCTTCTGCGTCACGACTACGCTATCCTCCTTTTCAAGGTGAGGTGGCTAATTGGATCCAATGCACACTAGAGATTGTCCACAAGCTTGTCAAACGGGCAAGGTTTCGGCTTGTAAGCGACTCAACAGCGTGTTCTTCGGGCCCACAGCTCCCATTTGTCAGGTCTTACAGGCTAAAGGTCCGTCGTGCACATTTTATTCCCGGGAGTCGGGCCAATAGCGGTATTGCTGCATATCGATATTCACTAACGGTATTTAAAATGCGGTTCTTATGACTATAAAGTCACTCTCCTGACTGCACGGGAGTGAACTCATGTCTGCCACCTCTACTGTTCCAACAGCGACCGACACCACACAAACCTTCGAGATCCGTCCATTTCCCGGCAGCGTCGGCGCCGAAATCATAGGCCTGGACCTGGCCCGCCCGGTCAGCGATCAGGACTTCGCACGCATTCACCGCGCGCATCTGGACCATCACGTCGTGGTCTTCCGCGACCAACGTATCACCCCCGAGCAACAGATCGCCTTCAGCCGCCGTTTCGGCGTGCTGCAAATCCATGTGCTCAAACAATTCCTGCTGGCCAACCACCCGGAAATCCTGATCGTCTCCAACATCATCGAAAATGGCCAATCCATCGGCCTGGGAGATGCTGGCAAGTTCTGGCACTCGGACCTCTCCTATAAGGAGCTGCCGAGCCTGGGCTCGATGCTCCATGCCCAGGAGCTGCCGTCCGAGGGTGGCGACACGTTGTTCGCCGACATGCATAAAGCCTGGGACAACCTGCCCGAGTCCCTGCGCAAGGCCGTTGAAGGCCGCAGCGCCGCGCACTCCTACACCGCACGCTACAGCGAAACCAAATTCGAAGGCAATTGGCGCCCGACCCTCACGCCCGAGCAACTCGCTCAAGTGGCGGAAGTGGTACACCCCATTGTGCGCACCCACCCGGAAAACGGCCGCAAGGCGCTGTTCGTCAGCGAGGGCTTCACCACCCGTATCGTCGGCCTGCCGGAAGACGAAAGCCGCGACCTGCTTGCCCAGCTGTACGCCCACAGCGTGCTGCCGGAAAACATCTACCGCCATCAGTGGCAGCCCCACGACATGGTGTTCTGGGACAACCGCTCGCTGATCCACCTGGCGGCCGGCTGTCCCAGCCACCTGCGGCGCAAGCTGTACCGCACCACCATCCAGGGCGACGCGCCTTTCTGACCCGGAGCATGACCATGTCCAAGAAAACCCCATTTGCGCGCCTGGCCGCGACGGTCGGCCTGGGCGTCAGCCTGCTGGCCGGCAGTCTTGTGGCGCCTGCCGCCGCCCAGGCCGAAGGCGAGATTCGCATCGCCGAGCAGTTTGGCATCGTCTACCTGTTGCTCAACGTGGTGCGCGACCAGAACCTGATCGAAAAATACGGCAAGCAGGAAGGCATCGACATCAAGGTCGACTGGACGCAACTGTCCGGCGGCGCAGCCGTCAATGATGCGCTGCTCTCCGGTTCCATCGACATCGCCGGGGCCGGCGTTGGCCCGCTGCTGACTATCTGGGACCGCACCCACGGCAAGCAGAACGTAAAAGCCGTCGCCTCCCTGGGCAACTTCCCCTACTACCTGGTGAGCAACAATCCCAAGGTCAAGACCATTGCCGACTTCACCGAAAAAGACCGCATTGCCGTACCGGCAGTGGGCGTGTCCGTGCAGTCGCGCTTCCTGCAATACGCCGCTGCCAAGCAGTGGGGTGACAAGGAGTTCAATCGACTCGACAAGTACACCGTCGCCGTCCCGCACCCGGATGCCACGGCTGCGCTGATTGCCGGTGGCACCGAGCTGACCGGGCACTTCTCCAACCCGCCGTTCCAGGAGCAGGCCCTGACCAACCCGAACGTGCATGTGGTGCTCAACTCCTATGACATCCTCGGGCCTAACTCGCCGACCGTGCTGTTCGCCACCGAGAAATTCCGCAACGACAACCCGAAAACCTACAAGGCGTTCGTCGAGGCGCTGACCGAAGCGGCGCAGTTTGCCCAGAACGACAAAGGCGCCGCAGCCGATACCTACATCCGCGTGACCAAGGCCAAGATCGACCGCGCCGAGCTGCTGAAAATCATCGAAAACCCGCAATTCGAATTCAGCGTCACACCGAAAAATACCTACCCGCTGGCGGAATTCCTCTACCGCGTCGGCGCGATCAAAAACAAACCCGAATCGTGGAAGGATTACTTCTTCCAGGACGCCAAGCCGCTGCAAGGGAGCTGACATGAACGCGCCCTTGCAAGGCCACACGGCCAGCAACCCGACCACCACCGAAGCACTGCTTTCGGTGGATAAAGTCAGCCTTGAATACCGCACGCCCGAACGGGTGGTGCGCGCCACTCACCAAGTCAGCTTCGCGATCGATCCGGCAGACCGCTTTGTATTGCTGGGGCCTTCGGGCTGCGGCAAATCCACACTGTTGAAATCCATCGCCGGCTTTATCAAGCCGTGTGAGGGCGAGATCCGTCTGCTCGGGCAAAAAGTCGAGCAGCCAGGGCCGGACCGTATCGTGGTGTTCCAGGAGTTCGACCAACTGCCGCCGTGGAAAACCGTCAAGCAGAACGTCATGTTCCCGCTGCTGGCGTCCAAAACCCTCAAGCGTCGCGAGGCCGAAGAGCGGGCGCTGTACTACCTGGAAAAAGTCGGCCTTACGGCCTTTGCCGACGCCTACCCGCACACCCTGTCCGGCGGCATGAAAGCCCGCGTGGCAATCGCCCGGGCGTTGGCCATGCAGCCGAAAATCCTGCTGATGGATGAACCCTTCGCCGCCCTCGACGCCCTGACCCGGCGCAAGATGCAGGAAGAACTATTGCTGCTCTGGGAAGAGGTGCGTTTCACCCTGCTGTTCGTCACCCACTCCATCGAGGAAGCGCTGGTGGTGGGCAACCGCATCCTGTTGCTGTCGCCGCACCCGGGGCGAGTGCGGGCGGAAATCCACAGCCATCAATACGACCTGCACAGCCTCGGCGGTGTGGAGTTCCAGGCTTCGGCGCGGCGCATTCATCGGCTGTTGTTTGATGAAGCGCCCGAGGTGGAAACCGAACTGGGTTTCGCCGATATCCGCATCGCTTATTGAAGGGCTTGCACCATGCGCCAGGAATATGAAATCACTCTCGAACCGTTGCCCGGTGTACGCGTAGAGCGCGAGTTGCCGTGGCGCCAGCGCCTGTGGCAACAAGGCTGGCTGCGTAAAAGCCTGATCCTGATCGTGCTTGCGATCCTCTGGGAAGCGGCTGCCCGTTATCAGAACAATGACCTGCTGCTGCCGAGCTTCCTGCAGACACTGAGCGCGTTCTACGACGGCATGGCCAGTGGCGAGTTGTTGAGCAAGGTCAGTATCTCGCTGGTGGTGCTGATCAAGGGTTACCTGATCGGCATTGTGCTGGCGTTTGCCCTGACCACGCTTGCGGTGTCGACCCAACTGGGGCGTGACCTGCTGAGCACCCTGACCTCGATGTTCAACCCGTTGCCGGCGATTGCCCTGCTGCCGCTGGCGCTGTTGTGGTTTGGCCTGGGGCAGAACAGCCTGATCTTCGTGCTGGTGCATTCAGTGTTGTGGGCGCTGGCGCTCAACACCTATTCAGGGTTCCTCGGTGTCTCCGAAACCCTGCGCATGGCCGGTCGAAATTATGGCCTCAAGGGTATGCGCTTCGTGTTGTTCATCCTGATCCCGGCTGCGCTGCCGTCGATTCTCGCCGGGCTGAAAATCGGCTGGGCGTTCGCCTGGCGCACGTTGATCGCTGCCGAGTTGGTGTTCGGTGCTACCAGCGGCAAAGGCGGTTTGGGTTGGTACATCTTCCAGAACCGCAACGAGCTGTACACCGACAAAGTGTTTGCCGGCCTGGCGGTGGTGATCCTGATCGGGCTGCTGGTGGAGAACCTGGTGTTCGACACCCTGGAGCGGGTCACCGTGAAGCGCTGGGGCATGCAACGCTGACTGAAACTCCAACCCGGACTGAAACGCCAACCCTGTGGCGAGGGAGCAAGCTCCCTCGCCACAGTCTGCTACGATTGCGCCAAGTTCACTCCCAACCGATCACGAGTGCTTGGCATGCAATTACCGGACATGAACCTGCTGGTCGCCCTCGACGCCTTGCTCGACGAGGGCAGTGTGGTAGGCGCCGCGCGGCGGATGAACCTGAGCCCGGCCGCCATGAGTCGCACCCTCACGCGCATCCGCGAGGCAGTGGGCGATCCGATCCTGGTGCGCGCCGGTCGCGGCCTGGTACCGACGCCCAAGGCCCTGGAGCTACAAGGCCAGGTGCGCAGCGTGGTGGAGCAGGCGGCGCTGCTGTTCCGCTCGGCGGACGAAGTGGACCTGCGCACCCTGCGCCGACGCTTCAGCGTGCGGGCCAATGACTTTTTTGTCGGTGTGTATGGCGGTCGGCTGTTCGACACCATGGAACGCATGGCGCCGCTGTGCGAACTGCGCTTCGTGCCGGAAGGCGACACCGATGACGAGGCCCTGCGTGAAGGCCGTCTCGACCTGCGGGTGGGCAACACCATGCCGATCACTCCGGAAGTGAAGGTGCAGAACCTGTTCACCACCACCTTCGTCGGCCTGGCACGGGAAGGGCACCCGTTGTTCGATGGAGAAATCACCGCCGAACGGTTTGCCAGCTATTCCCATATCAGCATCTCCCGCCGCGGCATTGCCCGGGGGCCCATCGACACCGCCCTGAACGCCCAGGGCCTGGAACGCCGAGTCGCGATGATCGCCCCGGGGTTTCACGGCGCGATGTTCATGCTGCCGGACTCCGACCTGATCCTGCCGGTGCCCAAGGAAGCGCTCTACAGCGCCAATCGCCTGAAGCTGCCGTTGCGAGCCTTCACCCTGCCAATTTCCCTGCCGACCCTGGTGCTGACCCAAGCCTGGCACCCGCGTTTCGACAAGGACCCGGCCCATAGATGGCTGCGCGAGACCATGCGTGAATGCTGCGAGGCGACGTGGAAGGAAGCGCAGCCCACGTGAGTCGCAAGTGAGCCCGGTCAATGTGGGAGCTGGCTTGCCTGCGATGCGGGCGACACGGCTTTTCAGGCATAGCGAGGTGATGCCATCGCGGGCAAGCCCGGCTCCCACAGAGATCGCCTACATTTTGATCATTGCGTCTGGTGCACTTATAAGCTTCCGATAAGTCACTTTTTGTCATGTCTAAGCCTTATTAAACTGCTCGGGTATTTCCTATTCCGAGTTGTAGTTCATGACGTCCCTCGCTGCTCCCGCACCCCTGGCCGCAGCCAAACCGACCGCCATTACCCCGCCCGTTTTCGGCCCGCGCATCATCATCGGCCTGGTGGGCGTATTGCTTGCGGTACTGGTGTCCGGCCTCAACGAGATGGTGACCAAAGTCGCTCTCGCCGATATTCGTGGTGCGATGTACATCGGCTTCGACGAAAGTACCTGGCTGGTGGCTGCCTACACCGCCACCTCTGTCTCGGCGATGGCCTTTGCACCCTGGTGTTCGGTGACGTTCTCTCTGCGCCGTTTCACCCTCTGCGCCATCGGCCTGTTCACCATACTTGGCGTGCTGTGCCCGTTCGCACCGAACTACGAAAGCCTGCTGATCCTGCGCACCGTGCAAGGCCTGGCCGGTGGCGCCTTGCCGCCGATGCTGATGACCGTGGCCCTGCGGTTCCTGCCGGCCAACGTCAAGCTGTACGGCCTCGCCGGCTATGCCCTCACGGCCACTTTTGGCCCCAGCCTCGGCACACCGCTGGCGGCCATGTGGACCGAATACGTCGGCTGGCAATGGGCGTTCTGGCAGATTGTCGGGCCGTGCCTGCTGGCCATGGCGGCCGTGGCCTACGGCTTGCCCCAGGACCCGCTGCGCCTGGAGCGCTTCAAGCAGTTCAACTGGCGCGGCTTGCTGTTGGGGTTCCCGGCGATCTGCATGCTGGTGATCGGCCTGTTGCAGGGCAATCGGCTGGACTGGTTCGAGTCGCCGATGATTACCTCATTGTTGATCGGCGGCCTGGTGTTGCTGGTGCTGTTCATGATCAACGAGTGGTCGCACCCGATGCCGTTTTTCAAGTTGCAGATGCTTGGGCTACGCAACCTGTCGTTCGCGCTGATTGTGCTCGCCGGGGTGCTGATCGTGCTGCTGGCGGTGACGATCATTCCGTCCAGCTACCTGGCCCAGGTCCAAGGCTACCGCCCGCTGCAAACTGCACCGGTGATGCTGATCATGGCGCTGCCGCAGTTGATCGCACTGCCGTTGGTGGCGGCGTTGTGCAACTTGCGCTGGGTCGATTGCCGCTGGGTATTGGGCATTGGCTTGAGCATGTTGATCCTGTCCTGCGTGGGCGGGGCGCAACTCACGTCGGCATGGATTCGCGATGATTTCTACGTGCTGCAACTGCTGCAAATCTTCGGGCAACCGATGGCGGTGTTGCCGCTGCTGATGCTCTCCACCGGCAGCATCACGCCCCAGGACGGGCCTTTCGCCTCGGCGTGGTTCAACACCGTCAAAGGCTTGGCCGCCGTGGTCGCCACCGGCGTGCTCGATGCCCTGACCACACACCGCCTGCATTTCCACTCGACCATGCTGGTGGACAGCCTGGGCAACTCGCCCCTGGCCGACAGCGATGCCGCCGGCCTTGCCCATCGGCTGCACGAGCAGGCCGTGGTGCTCACCTCTTCGGATCTCTACTACGTCATGGCCGGTGTCGCGGCGGCGTTGATCCTGCTGATTTTCTGGATGCCGACGCGGATTTATCCGCCCCGCGCGCCGACTTGATTGCTCACTGAGCCAAAGGGATTGTTATGAAACGCAAAGACAAAATCGCTGTAACCGTCATCACCGTGTTTGCCGTCGGTGTGCTGGTTTACCTGCTGGCGCCGGGTGTGTTCGGCAGCAAACGCCAGAGCACCAACGACGCCTTCGTCGCCGCTGACTACACCCTGGTGGCGCCGCGTGTGGCCGGCTTCATCAAGGAAGTGCTGGTGGAAGACAACCAGCGGGTCAAGGCCGGGCAGTTGCTGGCGCTGATTGATGACCGTGACTTCCGCGCCGCTGCCCAGGCGGCCGATGCCGATACACTCGTGGCCCAGGCGCAGTTGAAAAATGCCACGGCAACCCTGGAGCGCCAAAGCTCGGTGATCGCCCAGGCCCAGGCGACTGTGGCGGCGGATCGCGCCGAAGTGGCGTTTGCCGAACACGAACTGAACCGCTACAACCACCTCGCGGGTGTAGGCGCCGGCACCGTACAGAACGCCCAGCAAGCCAAGACGCGTATTGACCAGGCCACCGCACGCCTGGCGAATGCCACGGCGGTGCTGGCCGCTGAACGCAAGCAGGTGGAAATCCTCAGCGCCCAGCGTGATGCGGCAGAGGGCGGCCTGAAACGTGCCCAGGCCGCACTGGAAATGGCCAGCTATCAGCTGTCGTACACCCGCATCGTCGCGCCGGTGGACGGCATGGTCGGCGAGCGCGCGGTGCGGGTCGGCGCCTATGTGACGCCGGGCAGCAAGATCCTCGCCGTGGTACCGCTGGCCGAGGCCTACGTGGTGGCCAACTTCCAGGAGACCCAGTTGTCCCACATGCACGCTGGCCAAACGGTGGACGTGAAGGTCGACAGCCTCGACGGCGAAGTGCTCAAGGGCCACCTCGAAAGCCTGGCGCCAGCTACCGGCGTGACATTTGCCTCGGTCAAACCCGACAACGCCACCGGCAACTTCACCAAGGTGGTGCAGCGTGTTCCGGTAAAAATCATCCTGGAGCCCGGCCAGGCGTTGACCGAGCGCCTGCGGGTCGGCATGTCGGTGGAAGCCAGCGTCGACACCCACGCCGCCGCCCAGCAACGTGAGGTGGCGCAGCAATGAGACGCCTTGCCTGGTTAACCTTGAGCCTGCTCACCCTGAGTGCCTGCACCGTCGGCCCGGACTTCCAGCGCCCGCTGAATCCCGTCGGCCAATGGACCGAGCCCCATGGCCGGCAAGCCGCCAGCCACGCGGTCAACGACCCGCTGGAAGAGCGCTGGTGGGAAGTGTTCCACGACGCGCAGCTCACCGCGCTTACCCATCGCGCGCTGACCGATAACCTTGACCTGAAACTCGCCAGCAGCCGCCTGCAACAAAGCCGCGCGGCGCGCCAGGTGATCACCGCCGAGCGCTACCCGACCGTCAACGCCACCGGCGATTACCTGCGTCAGCGCAACAGCGCCGATGGCTTGAGCGATGCCTCGGGCAAGAACGGCCGCTCGGCGTTCAACCAGTGGGACATGGGTTTCTCCGCCGCCTGGGAACTGGACTTCTGGGGCCGGGTAAAACGCGAAACCGAAGCCGCCGACGCCACCCTGCAAGTCGCCGAAAACGACCGCCGCGCGGTGCTGTTGTCGGTGCTGGCGGAAACCGCCCAGGACTACATCCAGCTGCGCGGCGTGCAAAACACCCGCGCCGTCACCGAGCAAAACCTCGAGGTGGCGCGCCACAGCCTGAAGCTCTCGCAACTGCGCCTGGCCGACGGTGTCGCCACTGACCTGGACGTAGCCGAAGCCGCTGCTCAAGTGGCCGCCATCGAGGCGCGCCTGCCGGATTTGCAGCAACGCCAGGACCAGTTGATCAACGCCCTGAGCCTGCTGATGGGCGAACCGCCACAAGCCTTGTACGCCGAGCTGTCCAAGGACGCTGCGGTGCCGCAAACCCAACGCCAGGTCGCCATCGGCCTGCCGTCGCAACTGGCCGAGCGCCGCCCGGATATCCGCCAGGCCGAAGCTCGCTTGCATGCGGCCACCGCCTCCATTGGTGTGGCCAAGGGCGACTTCTACCCGCGCATCACCCTGTCTGGCAGCGTGGGCTCCCAGGCGTTGCAGCTGGCGGATTTCGGCTCGTGGAGTTCGCGTGCATTCGCCTTCGGCCCGCAACTGAGCTTGCCGATTTTCAACGGTGGCCGGTTGCAAGGCATGCTCGATCTGCGCGAAGCCCAGCAACAGGAGGCGGCCCTGGCCTACCAGCAGACCGTGCTGCGGGCCTGGCATGAAATCGACGATCAACTGACCCGCTACAACGCCAGCCAACTGCGGCGCGACAGCCTCGCCGAAGCCGTGCGGCAGAACCAGATCGCCCTCAGCACCGCGCAGCATCAATACGTCGAAGGCGTGGTGGATTTCGTCAACGTACTGACCGTGCAAAGTGCGTTGCTGGCGACCCAGGAGCAGTGGGTGGAAAGCTCCACCGGCGTGTCCCTCGCCATGGTCGGGTTGTACAAGGCATTGGGTGGGGGCTGGGAGTCGGTGTATCCGGAACAGACGGCAGGGCGTTAATACCAGTGCCCACAGTCCAGGGACTGTGGGCATTCAAGGATTCTGCAAAAACACCACATACCCTCGAAACCACTCACTGCCCTTCAAATACCCCGGCTCCTCCCACTCTCCACCCTGAATCAACCCAATCTTGAACGGCACCCCCAACCGGTTCATGCGTGGCAGATACGCCGCGTAGTCCGGGATGCTGTGGCGCCCCTGGTAGGTCTGCACCACCACTTCATCAATCACGCCCTTGAGTTGTGCGATGGCGGCCGGGTCGGCGTTGCTGCTCCAGTCCATCAGCCCGGTGATGCTCAGGCGTAGATCCTTGGGCAAGCGTTGGCGCAGGTCGCGCAGGAAATCCGCGTATTCGTCGAGGTATTGCGTGCGCGCATCGAAGTCGATCTGGATGCCCATCACCGGGTTGCCCGCATCCCGCCAGCGTTGCACCTGGCCGAGCATCTGGCTGTACACCGACTCGGGCCAGTGCAGGGTGTGGGCGCGGTACACCACCCAGATTTCACCCTGGGTGATGCGCGGCACACTCATGCCCTGGGCGATGAATTGCACGCCACGCCGGGGCGCGCGGCGGGTCGAGTTGATCTGGCCCTGGAGGATGTACAGGGTTTTCGCCTGCTTGAGCACCGGCTGCGGCGCGACGCCGCTCCACAGCCAGAACGCGTCATGGTCGCGGGCGTCCACCGCGCCGAAGGCCGGGCTTGCCAGCAGGAGCAGGGCCAGCCAGAAACGCTTCACGGCTTACCAGTAGTACTGCAGCGACTTGCCCCACTGGGTGTCGGCGAACCCGGTTTTCAACTGGCGGAACCAGCCTTTGCGCACGTTCTTGTCGACGTCCTCGCCACCGCAACTGTTGTAGCCCGAAGGTCCGTAGCAGTTGATGGCACGAAACAGCGCGTAGGCCTTGTCGTTTCGCGGTGCCTTGGGATTGCCGATCACCCGCTTGTAGCCTTCGAGCCGCGAGAAGGTTTCGCCCTTGAAGGGCGAGGCGGTACTGCCCAGGCTGCCGGCGGAGCGCGCTTGTTCCAGGGGCATGCCGTCAAGACCGTTACGCAGGACGAATTCACCGAGGCAGTTCAGGCCCTGCGGGTTTTTCGGATCGGCCTGCAAGGTACTGGCGATTTGCGCGATGCTCGGGCAGGTGTAGCCGGACTCGGCCTTGTCACCGTTCCACTGGAACAGTCTCAACGACTGGCCGCCGCTGTAGACGTAGCCCAGGCTGGTGCCGAGCTTGTCATCGGGAACCGAGGCGGGCAGTTGCTTGAGGTCCTCGGCAAAGGTCTCGAACTGGCCGCGCAGCAGGTCTTTATAGAGCAGCGTGAATTGCGCAGTCTGGCGCTCTACCGGGTCTTCGGCATGGGCAAGCTGTTGGCGCAGCAGGTCGGGACCGGCGACGTTGCGCAGCAGGATATAGCGCACCTGCTTGGCACTGATCGGCGAATCGGCGGCGAATACCTTGGCCAGCTGGCCGCTGCGTTCGTAGTTCATCGCCAATGCCAGCTCCAGCTGGTCACGTTGCAACGGTTGCTTGGTCAGCGGCAGCAGTTGCAGCCACAGCGCTTCGGCGGCTTTCCAGTCTTCCTTGGCTTCCAGCGCGAGGCCACGCAGGGTCTGTTGGCTGAAAGCGAAGTAGTCGAGATTCGACGGCACGTCTTGCGGCAGTAGCTTCAAGGTACGGTCGGGCTGATGCTCGACGTTCAGGGCAAACGCCGCCTGCACGTAGGCATACAGCGCGGGCTCCTGCGCGAACACCGCTTTTTGTGCATCGAGCGCTTCACGCGTGAGCTTCGGCGGCTCACCGGCACGCATCCACATCAGGTCGTTGAGGGCCAGGATCAGCGGGTTGCCCACAGGTGCCGTGGTGCTGGTCAGCAGCTTGGTGTCGGCTTCCTGCACCAGTTCATCCAGCGACACGTTGCGCTGGGCATCGGTGGCCTGGGTCAGTTGCCAGGCAAAGTCGTCCGCCAGTTTGTCGGGGTTGGGCGCCAGCCAGTGCACCCGGCGCAACAGGCCACGGGCGGAGGCGGCGTATTCGCCCTGTGGATAAGTTTTCAGGTAGTCGTCGAAAGCGCTTTCGGCCCGTTGCAGGGCAGACTTATCCACATGCTCAAGCGACGGCGTGCCGTATTCATCGAAGGCATTTTGCTGGGCGTCGTTCAGCGCGGTGCGGGCGGTCATGTACAGCGCTGTTTCCTTCAGCCAGGGCAGCGAGCTGCTCGTCAGCCCGGCAAAACCTTTTTGCGCATCGCTGAAGCGTCCGCTGTAAAAGTCCCCGGCGGCTTTCAGGTAGGTGAGCAATGCCTGGCCGTCTGCCGATTTGATTTGGTCGGCCTCGCCTGCCGCTACGCCGTCCGAGGAACAACTGCCGAGCATCTGCAGCCGCAGCTTGGCCAGTAACTGGCGCTCGGCCTGCGGTACATCGGCCTTCACCACCTGGCTGATAAACGCGGCGGCACTGTCATCGGCGTTGCTGCGGCAGCGGCTGCCTTCGCCGGAAAGGAAGGCTTCACCGGCGGTCTTGGCGTCGTCGCGCTTGATGCCCAGCGGGCTGAGCAGTGCATCCAGTTCGGCGGTGCGCGAGTCGTCGGGTTTGTTGTCGGGCTCATCCGCAGCCGGCATAAGCCGATACACCGGAAAGGGCACCGGGCCAAATCCTTCGGACACGTCCTGCTCGCCCAAGGCATTCGGCGCCAGCGGCATGACGTTTTTGTCCGCCAGCAACAGCCGCAGGTTGACCCGGCTGTCATTGCCGGGGCTCAGGAAGGGCAGGTTGCTGCACACGTCCAGGCTGTTGCGCGACACCCGCCAATCCGGGTAGCAAGAGTCATCGCCGCTGGCGTGGGCCTGGAGGGGAAGGGTGGCGAGCAATGCCAGTGCCAGGGGTGACAGAAGACCGATGCGCATGAAATGTCCTTGATCCTGAATCCATGGAAGGCAGCAATCATAGCGTGATCCGATGAAAGCGTCGGAGACGTCCTGCGCAAAATTCAGATTTGTCCGATTGGCGGATGGTTGGTCAAATCCATGCAAAACAGCGGGCGAATCAAGGCCTTTTGACCTAGAGTGGCGGGTGTTCGCGCAAGCGCAGGTTCAGTAGTGGGTGAGGAAGTAGAGGTGCGACGCTCTGTGGCGGAACAAGACAACAAGGCCGGGGCATTGCCCGTGCTCAATCCTGGCCTTTGGGAGAATGCCGGCTGGCTGGCTCGGTTGTGGTGGGTACCGCTGGTGGCGTTGGCCATGGCCGTGCGTTTCTATGGCCTGACCGCCTCCGCCATCTGGGGCGATGAAGGTTCAAGCCTGCTGCTCGCCGAGTATTCCCTGGAAGACCTGTGGTTTCACGCCGCACATGACGTTCATCCGCCGCTGTATTTCTTCATGCTGCGCGGCTGGATCGAGGTGTTCGGCGACAGCATTTTCTCCCTGCGCAGCATGAGTGCGATCCCCGGTGTGGTCGCAGTCGGCCTGGGAATCTGGCTGACAAGGCTGGTCGCGACCCGTCGCGCGGCGGTGCTGGCCGGGATTCTGTTGGCGTTGCTGCCCACGGCAGTGCGCTACAGCCAGGAAGTGCGGATGTATTCGCTGCTGGGCGTATGGCTGCTGGCCGCCACCCTGGCCTTGGTGTATTGGGTCCGCCAGCCTGAGCGCAAGCGCTATCTGGTGGCCTATGCGCTGTTGATGACGGCAGCCTTCTACACCCACTATTTCACCGCGTTGTGCGTGCTGGTGCATTGGTCATGGCTGCTGTTGCTGCGCCAGCCACGGGCCGGCGGCCTGCGCCTGGTCACGCGTGCGGGCTGGTGGGTGGCCAACGTTGCCATTGTGTTGCTGTACTTGCCCTGGCTCCCGAATCTGCTGGGCCTGGTGCAGCACACCGAAGAACTCAAGGTGGGCGGTGATATTGGCTGGGAAGACCCGGTCAACCTGTATTCCGTGCCGTCGATGGTGTGGCAGTTCCTCATTCAGGACCCGGGCGACCACTTGTGGCGACCGCTCTTTGTGGTGTTTCCGTTATTGCTGATGGCGCTGGTCGGTGTGACTGCCTGGCGCGATCAAAGCCGCTTTCGCTTTGGCTGGCTGCTGGGGCTTTTTTTCATGCTGCCAGTGTTGCTGGTCTATGGGGTTTCGTTTATTTCCCCGGTGTTTATCGAGCGTTATCTCACCGCCTACGCAATGAGTTTGCCGATCATCGTGGCGTTGGCCGTCGACCGTCTGTCGCCGCGCTTGCCGCTCGCAGCGGCGGCAGTCTTCGTGTTGTTTGTCGGGGTCGAGCTGGTGGGCGTGAAGACCAACTCCACCGTCGATGAGCATGATCAGTTCAACGTGGTGGTGGAGTTCGTCAATCGCAACTACCAGGAAGATGACCGCATCGTCATCAGCGACATGCTGTGGTACCTGCCCTACGTCTATTACGACGAGACCGACGCCCAGTTGCAGCTTTTCACACCGCCGACCGCCGCCGGCAAGTCCACCCGGCCTAATGCCTATGGTTTTGGCACCCTGGTGGACCAGGATGGCGGGCGCATCTACCTTGATCGCTTGTCGGCGTTACCCGCCGAGATCCAGCGTGTATGGCTGATCAGCGCCGCGGAGCCGCCGGATGAGTTTGCCCCGTTGCCGGCCGGATGGCGTCAGCTCAGCCAGCAGGACGGCGGCGGCGCGCGGGCCCGGCTGTTCGTGCTGTGTAACGCGCCAGCGGGCGTGCACCGTGAGGGCTGCGATTAATCCGCGCAACACCTGAGAGGTTTATGTTCGCCTGGGGGGCTAGACTCAGGTGAACCCTCTCTCCAGGAACGCCTCATGGAATCCCCAGTCCACAACTTGCCATCGTTGTTCAAACAGCTCGGTTTGCCCGATGACCCGGTCAGCATCGAGCGGTTCATCGCGGTCCACTCCCCACTCAAGCCCGAATTGCATCTGGCGGAAGCGTTTTTCTGGACGCCGGCCCAGCGGGCGTTTTTGCGTGAAGAGATTCTGGAGGACGCGGATTGGGCGGAGGTGGTGGATGAGTTGAATTTGCGGTTGAGAGAGGGGCGAGGAGTCTAGGCCGTCAAGAGGCGGTTGCTTTCTCTGGTGGCCATTGGCGAGCGGTGTGCACAAGCGCCACGACCCTTTCTACGTCGGCTCAAGTTGGTAAGCAAGGCGGTAGCTTGGATGAGGAATGACTTCGCGTGTGCCTGTGATCCTGCCGAGTGGGCCGATTTCTGGGTGTTTTGCCAGCCCCAGCACTGCACTGCTGAAGCGTCGATCCATATCGGCTGCGGCTTGTGGGTTTTTCTCAAATAAAAAGTCCCAGATATCCCTACGGTCCTGCGCCGCTTCCGGCGTCCAGGCAACCCTCATTCCTGATTATCTACGTGAGCACGTTTCGCAGAAAACTCAGCTTCCAAATCCTCATTGGAAATCTCTCTGCCTGCCTGTATCGAGGCGCGAGAGGCGTCTACTTTACGCTGCAAGAACGCGTCGTACTCCCGTGATTCCTGCTGGGCCTGGACAAACTGACGCATCATATCTCGCACGATTTGCGATGCAGGACGGTGGGTAGCCTCGCACTCGGCCATGAATTGGTCGCGTAGTTCCGACTCAAGCTTCAAGGTGAAAACGGCTAGTTTTGACATAAGTGAATGCTCTAGATTGGTATGTACGAAGTATATACAACGTGCATACCTGACGACGCATGTGAGCTGAGTGAGGCGACTGACGGTTGCTGACAGCAAACCACCTTTCCCCAAACCAGCTTTACTTAGCCCACGGGCCATCCACCCATCCGCAAATTTGTATCAAAACTTGACTGCATTGGATCCATCGACCATATTGATAGTTAGCAAACTAACTGTATGCGAATAATCCAGTGTCCCAGACCCTCGAACAACTCCAGATGAACATCAGCAGTAGCATGGTGGTAGGTGCCAGAACCTGGCGCAAAATCTGCCAGACCACGCTCGTCAGCTATGGCATCTCCGAAGCCTGCGCCGTGCCGCTGCTGATGATCGGCCGCCTCGGCGACGGTGTGCACCAGGTGAAGGTAGCCCAGGCCGCCGGGATGGAAAGCCCGTCCCTGGTGCGCCTGTTGGATCAGCTGTGCAGTTCCGGCTATGTGTGCCGCACCGAAGACATCCACGACCGCCGCGCCAAGGCCTTGAGCCTCACCGCGCGTGGCCGCGAGCTGGTGCAGGCAGTGGAACAGCAACTGGTGCGCCTGCGTCGCGAGGTGCTGGCGACAATCGACCCCGATGACCTGGAAGCTGCTTTGCGTGTACTGCGGGCCTTCGAAGGTGCCAATCAACATCCCATGGTTGTGAGTTCTTGAACGGATTTTTTACCGGCATGCCGCCGGCCAAGGATTGGTTCTACGGCGTAAGGACGTTCGCCGCTTCAATGATCGCGTTGTACATCGCCATGCTGATGCAAATGCCGCGTCCGTATTGGGCGATGGCCACGGTGTATATCGTGTCCAGCCCGTTTGTCGGCCCTACCAGCTCCAAGGCGCTGTACCGGGCGGTCGGTACCTTCATGGGCGCGGCCGCTGCGGTGTTTTTTGTGCCGATGTTTGTGCAGACGCCTTACGTGTTGGTGGTGGTGATCGCGCTGTGGACCGGGATTCTGCTGTTCCTGTCCCTGCACCTGCGCACCGCCAACAGCTATGCGCTGATGCTGGCCGGCTACACCTTGCCGCTGATCGCCCTGCCGGTGGTGGATAACCCGCTGGCGGTGTGGGATGTGGCCGAAGCGCGGACCGAAGAGATCTTCCTCGGCATCGCCGTGGCGGCGGTGGTGGGGGCGATGTTCTGGCCGCGACGCCTGGCGCCGGTGTTCGATGACTCGGTGAGCAAGTGGTTTGCCGACGCCCAGGTCTACAGCCAGCGCTTCCTCAGCCGCAACGTGCAACCCGAGGAAATCAGCACCCTGCGCGGCGGGATGGTCGCTACCTTCAACACCCTGGAATTGATGATCGGCCAACTGCCCCACGAGGGCTCCCGGCCGCAAACGGTGCGCAATACAAAGGAGCTGCGCGGGCGGATGATCCACCTGCTGCCGGTGATCGACGCACTGGACGACGCCGTGTACGCCCTGGAACACCGCGCCCCGGAGTTGCTCGAGCGCTTCACGCCGCTGCTGACCGCCGCCAACGAGTGGCTGGTCAGCACGCAAAAGGATGCGCCCCTCGAACGCTGGCGTGTCCTGCGTGACCAGATCGAAGCCCTGCAACCCGATGCTGACGCCCTGGATGACCGCCATCAGTTGCTGTTCTCCAACGCCCTGTATCGCCTGGGCGAGTGGGTGGATCTGTGGCAGGACTGCCGCAGCCTGCAAGCCGCCATCCAGTGCGAAAGCCAGGACAGCTGGCGCGCAGTTTACCGCCATTGGCGCCTGGGCCGGCTGACACCGTTCCTCGACCGTGGCCTGATGTTCTACTCGGCGTTTTCCACCGTCACCGCGATCATCGTCGCCTCGGTGTTGTGGATCCTGCTGGGCTGGACCGACGGTGGCAGCGCGGTGATCCTCGCGGCGGTGGCCTGCAGCTTTTTCGCCTCCATGGACGACCCGGCGCCGCAGATCTACCGGTTCTTTTTCTGGACCGCGATGTCGGTGCTGTTCGCCAGCCTCTACCTGTTTCTGGTGCTGCCCAACCTGCACGATTTCCCGATGCTGGTGCTGGCGTTTTCGGTGCCCTTTATCTGCATCGGCACGCTGACGGTACAGCCGCGTTTCTACCTCGGCATGCTGCTGACGCTGGTCAATACCTCGTCGTTCATCAGCATCCAGGGTGCCTACGACGCGGACTTCCTGGCCTTCGCCAACTCCAACCTGGCGGGCCCGGTAGGCCTGTTGTTCGCCTTTGTCTGGACCCTGATTGCCCGGCCGTTCGGCGCCGAGCTTGCGGCCAAGCGCCTGACCCGTTTCAGCTGGCGCGACATCGTCACCCTCACCGAGCCTGCGACCCTGGCCGAACACCGCAAGATGGGCGTGCAAATGCTCGACCGCCTGATGCAACACCTGCCGCGCCTGGCCATGACCGGCCAGGACACCGGCATCGCCCTGCGGGAAGTGCGGGTGGCGCTGAACCTGCTGGACCTGCTGGCGTACTCGCCGCGCATCCTCGGGGTGCCGCGGGTGTTGTTGAACCAGGTGGTAGAAGGCGTCGGCGGTTACTTCAAGGCCTGCCTCAAGGCCGGTGAACGTCTGCCGGCCCCCAGCGGTCTGCTGATGACCCTCGACCGTACCCGCCGCGCCCTCAACGGCCAGGGCCTGCAAGGCGAGGACGAAACCCGCCTGCATTTGTTGCACGCTCTCAGCGGCTTGCGCCTGGCGCTGTTGCCCGGCGTGGAATTTCTTGGCGGCACAGAGATGGAAGCGCCGTTACCCGATGGAGCGCCTTTATGATCGGTGATCTGGATATCAGCGGGGTGTTCCTGCCCACGTTGCTGGTGCTGATGGGCATTACGTATGTGTTGTACCTGGTGGTGCACGGGCTGTTGACCCGCGTCCACTTCTATCGCCTGGTCTGGCACCGGGCATTGTTCAATGTGGGTCTCTACGCTCTGTTGCTGGGCGCAGTGGATTCACTCAGTCGATACCTCATGACATGAAAAAACCTTTTTTGACCATTGGCCGTGTAGTCCTGACGTTACTGGTGGTGACCTTCGCCTGCGTCGTGGTGTGGCGCATGGTGATGTACTACATGTTCGCGCCGTGGACCCGTGACGGCCACATCCGTGCCGACATCGTGCAGATCGCCCCGGACGTGTCCGGGTTGATCCAGCAAGTGGACGTGCGCGACAACCAGTTGGTGGTGCGCGGCCAGGTGCTGTTCTCCGTCGACCAGGACCGTTTCAAGCTGGCCCTGCGCCAGGCCCAGGCCGCCGTGGCCGACCGTCAGGAAACCCTGGCCCAGGCCGTGCGCGAGAACAAGCGTAACCGTGGCCTCGGCAACCTGGTGGCCAGCGAGCAACTGGAAGAAAGCCAGTCCCGCGTCGCCCGTGCCCAATCGGCCCTGGCCGAGTCGCAAGTGGCGGTGGATGCCGCGCAACTCAACCTGGACCGCTCGGTGATCCGCAGCCCCGTGGACGGCTACATCAACGACCGTGCGCCGCGTAACCAGGAGTTCGTGACCGCCGGGCGTCCGGTGTTGTCGGTGGTGGACAGCAACTCGTTCCACATCGACGGCTACTTTGAAGAGACCAAGCTCGACGGCATTCACGTCGGCCAGAGCGTCGACATCCGCGTGATCGGCGACAACGCTCGCCTGCGCGGGCATGTGCAGAGCATCGTCGCCGGTATCGAAGACCGTGACCGCACCAGCGGCTCCAACCTGCTGCCCAACGTCAACCCGGCGTTCAGCTGGGTGCGCCTGGCCCAGCGGATTCCGGTGCGCATTGCGTTTGACGATGTGCCGGCAGACTTCCGCATGATTGCCGGGCGCACCGCCACCGTGTCGATCATCGACGACCAACCCAAGTCGGAGAACAAGCCATGAAACGGCTTTTAGCAACCGCCGGGCTGGGGTTGTTGCTGGCGGCCTGCCAAGTGGTGGGGCCCGATTACAAACTGCCGGACAAGGCGGCCGTGAACCGCGGTGACCTTCAGGGCCAGTTGGCCGGGGAGGGCAGCAATGTGGTGTCGGCGCCGGTGCCGGCGGACTGGTGGAAGCTCTACCAGGACCCGCGCCTGGATAAGCTGGTGGAGCAGGCCATGGCCTCCAACACCGACCTGCGGGTGGCTGCGGCCAACTTGCAGCGCTCGCGCTATCAGGTGCAGCAAGCCGAATCGGCCGGCGGCTGGAGTGCCGGGGCCAAGGCCGAAGCCCAGCGCCTGCAAGAATCGGGTGAGGCCTATTTGCTGACGGAAAAAGTCCCGGTGGCGAATATCGGCAGCGCCAGTATCAGCACCTCCTATCAATTCGATTTGTTCGGCACCTTGCAGCGCGGCATTGAAAGCTCCCAGGCCACTGCCGATGCGGCCCAGGCGGCGTCCGATATCGCCCGTATCACCCTGGTGGCGGACGTGGTGCGCTCCTACACCCAGGTGTGTGCGGCCAACGAAGAGCTGGCGATCGCCAATGAGTCCCTCGACCTGCAAGCCCAGAGCACGCACCTGACCCAGCGCCTGCGGGATGCCGGGCGCGGTGATGAAACCCAGGTCACCCGTTCGCAAACCCAATACAAATCCTTGCGCGCCGAAATGCCGCGCTATGAAGCACTGCGCCAGGCCGGGCTGTTCCGCCTGTCGATGTTGCTGGCCAGGCCGCTGGATCAACTGCCGGCCGGCACTGCCCAATGCGCCGAACTGCCGCACATCGCGCAA
This sequence comes from Pseudomonas sp. G1002, assembly GCF_013385455.1. Taxonomy (NCBI): domain Bacteria; kingdom Pseudomonadati; phylum Pseudomonadota; class Gammaproteobacteria; order Pseudomonadales; family Pseudomonadaceae; genus Pseudomonas; species Pseudomonas sp. G1002. The sequence goes on along the minus strand of NZ_JACAPY010000030.1, from coordinate 61,150 downwards.
CAGCTGCCGGTGGGCGATGGCGCCACGCTGCTCAAGCGCCGCCCTGACGTGCGCCAGGCCGAACGCCAACTGGCGGCGGCCACCGCGCGCATCGGTGTGGCCACCGGCGCGCTGTACCCGGACATCAGCATCGGCGCCACCGTGGGCACCGTCGGCATCCTGGATGACCTCGGCACGCCGGCCACCAACCGTTGGGGCTTTGGCCCGCTGATCAGCTGGACGCTGCCGACCAACGGCGCCCGCGCCCGCATCCACGAAGCCGAAGCCGCGACCCAGGGCGCCCTGGCGCACTTCGACGGGGTGGTGCTCAACGCTATCCGTGAAACCCAGACGGGCCTCGCGCAATACACCGCGCAACTGCAACGCCGCGATGCCCTGGCGGATGCCGGCGCGTCGGCCAAAGAGGCGGCGGAGCAGACGCACCGGTTCTTCCAGGCCGGCCGCGCGTCGTTCCTGGCCGACCTGCAGGCCACGCGTACCTACACCGACGTGCGGGCGCAATTGGCCGCGGCGAACACCCAGGTTGCCATGAGCCAGATCGATTTGTTCCTGGCCCTGGGCGGCGGCTGGGAAAGTGGACGAACGCAAGCCACACAAGCCAGCAAACCCTGAGCTGATTGCTATGCTTTGACAGGCGGACTTACGTGATGGTCCGCTGGTCACTGCTCGCGTTTGCTCATGGGGATTCCAATAATGAAAAACCCTTATGCTCCCGCTTTCTGGTGCGTGTTCTTCGCACTGGTGTTGCTATCGGCGACTTACTTCTACGGCATCATGCTGGCCCATCAAATCGACAAGGCCATGGTGTTCCTCGACAGCGCCAGCGCGCTGATCGCGGTGCTGTCCATCGGCGTGGTGGCCTGGGCCTCCTACCAGGGCCAGCGAATCAAGCGAAGACTACTCGAACAAGGCAAGACCCGCGTGGCGATCTGGGATACCAAGGTTGCCCTGCGTCGGGTCGAGACAGTGTTCGACCGCTACTTCTGGGGCAGCTACTGGCAACCGGGGCGCACCTTCCAGGAAGTCATGGGTGAACTGACCGGCACCCCGCTGGAAAAAAGCCTCGAAGCCCTGAAAAAACAATGTGTGATGCTTGATCGGCAAGTCGCCGACGGACGGCATTGGCTGAATAACGCCCGGGAATTATCCGACGTGGCCACTGCGATGGCGCGGGAGCGTTACCAGCTGGATTTTTATGATCCCAAGTCGGATACGCCGGGCAATGCGGTGATTCACCGTGAGTTTGAGGTGCTGGTGTATACGTGGACGGCACGGCTGAAGAGCTTCGACCATCAACTTGATGAGATCGAAACCGAGTATTCCTGAAATCTGTGGTGTCTGTACTGACGCCTTCGCGAGCAAGCCCGCTCCCACATTCGATCGAGTTCCATCTTTGGAATGCAGTCGAATGTGGGAGCGGGCTTGCTCGCGAAGGCACTTTACCGTTCAGCGCTGAAGTCTGCGCCTATTGAAAAATTGGGCTGCATACGCCAGCCAATGCTAATCTTCCCCGGATTTCGGCGGGCTTGAGCCGACACCCTTCGGGGTTCAGGGAAGACAGCCCACTTCACAGGATTTGATCAGGTCACTACATGAATAAGCCAGCAGTCGTTCTCTTGGGTATCGTCGTCGCCATTGGTGCAATCAGCGCAGGCGGTGCCTGGTACACCGGCAAGCAACTGGAGCCGGTGCTGCAAACCGCCATCCAGGACGCCAACAAGGAACTGCAGACCTCCATGGCCGGTGTCGACGGCACTGTGACCCTCGAACTGGTCTCCCTCGACCGTCAGCTGTTCAGCAGCACCGCCCACTATCGCCTCAAGGCCCAGGGCGCGGTGTTCGGCGAAAATCATCAGGACACCGAACTGCTGTTCGTCGACCATATCGAACACGGCCCGCTGCCGTTCTCGCGCCTGGTGTCGCTGAAGTGGCTGCCGGTCATGGCCACCAGTCACTACGAACTCGAGAAAAACCCCACCACCGAAAAATGGTTCGCTGCCAGCAAGGACGTGTCGCCCCTCAAAGGCGTGGCCAACATCGGCTATGACCGCTCGGTGACCGGCAACGTTGAACTGCTGCCCCTGGAACTCAAGGACGACAAGTCGGCCGTGAGCTTCTCCGGCGCCAACCTCGACTTCGACTCCACCGCCGAAGGCAAGAAGGTCAAGGCCAGCGGCTACATGGACAGCCTCAAGGTCTCGGTCATCGATGCCAACAACGCCAAGCTGGATGCGGAGCTGAGCGGCCTGACCATCGCCAGCAACCTGGAAAAAACCACCTTCGGTTTCTACACCGGGCAAAACACCGTCGAGCTGACCAACACCAAGGTCACCTTCGGCCCGCAGCAAGCAGTGCTGACTCTCAAGAACTTTGAGCAGAAAGACAGCAGCGAAACCAAGGACAACAACCTGGCCGGCCGCGTCGACTACAAGATCGACGAGATCGGTTACCAGGGCAAGCCCGTGGGCTCGGCGGCCATGGCCGTCAGCATGAAGAACGTCGACATCCCGTCGATGCTGGTACTGACCAAGCTCTACCAGGAAAAAGTACAGCCGGCCCAGGCCGCTGCCGCTGCTGGCCAGCCCGTGCCTGAGTTGCAACTGACCGAAGCCGAGCAGACCCTGGCCCAGGCCAACGTCGACCAACTGCTGGCTGCCAAGCCGCAAGTGGCGGTAGAAAACCTGTCGCTGAAAACCACCAATGGCGAGAGCCGCTTCAACCTGGTGGCGGACTTCGCCAAGCCGTCGAGCATGGACCTGCCGCCGGTTGAACTGGGCAAGCAAATCGTTGCGCTGCTGGACGCCAACCTGACCCTGTCCAAGCCGATGATCCAGGACGTTGCCGGCCTGCAGGCGCAGATCGGTGGTGTGACCGACCCGAAAGCCATCGAGCAGCAATCCCAGATGGCCAGCGAGATGATCAGCGGCATGGCCGTGGGTACTCAACTGGCGACCCTGGTGGGTACCGATATCGTGTCCAAGCTGCACTACGCCAACAATGAAGTGACCTTCAACGGCCAGAAAATGACCGTCGAGCAATTCATTGGTTTTGTGCTGGGCAAGTTCGGCGCGGTCAGCGGCGCTCAATAAGACTCGGCTCAAAATGATGTAGGCCAATTCTGAACAATTGTTCTGAATTGGCCTTTTTTGTACCCCCCTCAAGGATATTGCGCCCCGGGAAAGCTTGGCCGCGTCATCAGATGCCGGCCGCCTGGAGTGTCGTGCAGGTGAACTTATCGCTACAGCTTTCCCTGGTGAGGAAGCTGACGACATGTCGCGTAATATTCATCCGTTTATCCGCCTGGCCCTGTGCAGCCAACTGCTCTGGCCCGTCGTGGCATCGGCCGATGCGGCCTATGATTCGCTGATCAACCAGGCCCGCAGTGGCAACTATGGTCCGGCCCTCAACCTGTTGCGCCAAATGCCCGCCGAGCGCCAGACGCCGGGGCAGGTCAGCGATCACCTGTTGATTGCCAGCTGGGCGCGCCAGGACGCCGAGGTGCTGACGGTCTACGAGGCCCAGGGCCGCTCACGCACCCTCACCACCCAGGCGCTGGCCACCGTCGCCCGCACCTATCGCAACCAGCAGCGTTGGGAACCGGCGATTGCCGTGTATCGCCAGGCGTTGCTGCGCGAGCCGAATAACCCGGACCTGCAACTCGGCCTGGCCCTGACCCAGGCGGACGCCGGCCAGACCGCTGAAGCGGTGCAGCGCACCCGCGCCCTGGTGGCCGCCAAGCCCGACGACGCCGACCGCCGCATGGCCCTGGGTTACGCACTGACCCGTGCCGGTTCTACCTATGACGCGCTGTTCGAATTCGACCAGGCGTTCATGCGTGCCGGCAACAAACCTGAAGTCGCCCGCGAATACATCGTCGCCCTGCAACGTGCGCGCCTGCCGGAACCGGCCCTGCGCCTCGCTGCCCGGCGCCCTGGCCTGTTGGACCCGGTCACCCAACGCCGCCTCGAAGGCGACCTGGCCGCCGAGCGCGTGCGCATGGCCGAGTTCGCGACCCGCAGTGAAAAAGAGCGCTACGTCATCGCCGACCGTGCCCTCAAGGATTACGACCAACTGCTCACCACCTGGACACCGGATGCCAACGCCCATGACGACGTGGTGCGCTGGCGCATCGACCGTCTGGGCGCGCTGAAAGCCCGGGCGCGCACCGCCGAGGTGATCCGCGACTACGAAGTGCTGAAGGGCGAAGGCGTGCAACTGCCGACCTACGCCCTGCGCTGGGTCGCTGCCGCCTACCTCGACCAGCGCCAGCCGGAAAAGGCCGCGCCGCTGTATCGCCAGGCCCTGGCGGCAAGCGATGCGGACGCCGGCGATCACGTCGAAGACAGCACCGCGCTGTTCTACGCCCTGCTCGAAAACGATCAAGTGGTGGAAGCTCGCGAAGTCGCCGACAACCTGGCGAGCACCCAGAAACCCCGGGTCGAGCTCAAGGGCTTGCCCATCGGCAACCCCAACGACGCCTGGATGGACGCCCAACAATTGGCCGCCCAGGCCGGCACCTATGGCGCCGACCTGCCCGCCAGCGAAAAAGGCCTGGAAGCCCTGGTGCAACAGGCCCCGGGCAATATCGGCCTGCGCCTGGCCCAGGCCGATATGTACCGTGCCCGCGACTGGCCACGGCGCGCCGAAAACACCCTCAAGGAAACCGAAGCCCAGGCCCCGCGCGACATCGGCCTGGAGGTTTCCCAAGGCCACACTGCCCTCGATCTGCAGGAATGGCGTCAGCTCGATGCACTCACCGATGACGTGGTCGACCGCGCCCCGGACAACCGCCAGGTACAGCGCCTCAGCCGCCTGCGGGATGTGCACGACATGGCCGAATTGCGCGTCGAGGCCTACACCGGCAAAAGCAACGGCGGCGGCGATAACGGCGCGGGCGCGGTGTCCGGCAGCCGCGATTTCGGCATCGAAACCTTGCTCTACAGCCCGCCCATCGATGAAGACTGGCGCGTGTTTGGCGGGGCCGGCTACGCCACCGCCGATTTCGAAGAAGGCACCGGCCAACACCGTTGGCAGCGCCTCGGTGTAGAGCGGCGCACCCGCGACATGACCCTCGAAGCCGAGGTCTCCAACCACTCCTACGGCTTTGGCGACAAGCAGGGCGCACGCATCGCGATTGCCCGCGACATCAATGACCAATGGCAGTACGGCGGCAGTCTCGATTACCTCTCCGCGAGCACCCCGCTGCGGGCACTGAATGCCGACATTACTGCCAACGGCGGCAGCGGGTTTATCCGCTGGCGCGCCAACGAAAGCCGCGAATGGAAACTGGCCCTGAGCCCGTCCCACTTCAGCGACGGCAACAACCGCCTTGAAGCGCTGCTCACCGGTCGCCAGGGCGTGTACAGCTCGCCGGGGGTGCAAGTCGACCTGGGCCTGGAAGTCGGCACCAGCCGCAACACCAAGGAAGACACGCCGTACTTCAACCCGCGCTCGGACTTCAGCGTGCTGCCCACGGCCACCGTCAACCACGTGCTCTACCACCGCTACGAAACCCAGTGGAGCCAGCAGTTCCAGGTGGGGGCGGGCACCTACAGCCAGCGCGACTACGGTACCGGCGGCGTTGCACTGGTGGGCTACGGCCAGCGGTTTCGCTGGAACGACGTGCTCGAAACCGGCGCCAACCTCAGCTGGATCAGCCGACCTTATGACGGTGAGCGCGAAAGCGACCTGCGCCTGATCGTCGACCTCACCTACCGCTTCTAGAAGAGTCCGATCATGCCCGTCTTGTCCCGTTGCCTGTTGGCCCTGGGGTTAATGCTGAGCAGCGCTTGCGCCCAGCAACCCGCACCTTTCACCCCACCCGCCGAGCGGCTCAAGCCTGCCAGCGAAGCGGCGTGGCCGAAGAACCATTTCCTCGGTATCGCCTACCACGACATCGAGGACCGCGACCCCGATCAGGCTGTCGTGGCCGTGCGCACCGAACGTTTGATCGAGCAGTTGGCGTGGCTGCGGGAAAACGGCTACCAGCCCGTCACCGTCGACCAGATTTTGGCGGCCCGCAACGGCGGCCCGGAGTTGCCGGCGAAGGCGATCATGCTCAGCTTCGATGACGGCTACGCGAGCTTCTACACCCGTGTGATGCCGATCCTGCGCAGCTACAACTGGCACGCGCTGCTGGCGCCGGTGGGTTCGTGGGTGGATACGCCGCTGAACCAGCCGGTGGACTTCGCCGGTACACCTCGGCCGCGTTCGGACTTCCTGACCTGGCAGCAGGTGCGCGAAATCGCCCAGTCCGGCCTGGTGGAAATCGCCGCGCACACCGACGCCAATCACAAGGGCGTGCTGGCCAACCCACAGGGCAACCTGCAACCGGCCGCCACCACCCGACGCTTTGACCCGGCGACCCATCGCTACGAAACCGAAGCCCAGTTCCAGGCGCGGATGCGCACCGACGTGACGGCGATCTCCAACAAGATCCGCGCCGTCACCGGCAAGGCGCCGCGCGTGTGGGTGTGGCCTTACGGCGCTGCCGATGGCACCTCGCTGGCGGTGGTGGGCGAGCAGGGTTACCAGATGGCCCTGACCCTGGAAGACGGTCTCGACAGCCTCGGCAACCTGATGAGCAGCCCGCGCTTCCTGGTGGCCTCCGACCCGGACGGCGAACACTACGCCAACGCCATCGTCGCGACCCAGACTGAAGCCCCGCTGCGGGTGCTGCATGTGGACCTGGACAACGTCTACGACCCGGACCCGGAACAGCAGGTGCGCAACCTCGACAAACTGATCCAGCGCGTGGTCGACATGGGTGCCAGCACCGTGTTCCTGCAGGCTTTCGCCGACCCCAAGGGCGATGGCCTGGTGCGTTCGCTGTACTTCCCCAACCGCCATTTGCCGGTGCGCGCCGACCTGTTCAACCGCGTCACCTGGCAACTGCGCACCCGGGCCCACGTGAACGTATTTGCCTGGATGCCGGTGCTCAGTTTCGCCCTCGATTCGAAGCTGCCCCGCGTTACCCGTTGGGACCCGCAAACCGGCAAGGTCGCCATCGACCCGGACCAGTACCAGCGCCTGTCGCCGTTCGATCCGAAAGTGCGGCAGGTCATCGGTGAGATCTACGAAGACCTGGCGCGCACCAGTGCCATCGACGGCGTGCTGTTCCACGACGACGCGGTGCTGTCGGACTTCGAAGACGCCAGCCCGCTGGCGCTCAAGGCCTACGCCGCCAATGGCCTGCCGGACACCATCGAAGCCCTGCGCGCCGACCCTGCGGTGATGCACCGCTGGACGCGTTTCAAGAGCCGCTACCTGATCGACTTCACCCATGAGCTGACGGCCAAGGTCCGCAAGCTGCGCGGCCCGCAGGTGCAGACTGCACGCAATATCTTCGCCGAACCGATGCTCAACCCGGGCAGCGAAGCCTGGTTCGCGCAGAACCTCGACGACTTCCTCACCAGCTACGACTGGACTGCGCCGATGGCCATGCCGCTGATGGAAGGCCAGGACCTCAAGTGCTCCAACGCCTGGCTGGAAAAGCTCGTGGCCACCGTCAAGGCCCGCCCCGGCGCGCTGCAACGCACAGTCTTCGAGTTGCAAGCCAAGGACTGGCGTACCTCGGCCGCCCCCGATCTGGACGGTGCACAAATGGCCGAGTGGATGGGCGTGCTCAAGCGTCAGGGCGTGACCAGTTTTGGCTACTACCCCGACAACTTCCTGGAGAATTCGCCGGATCTGAAAACCGTGCGTCCGGCCCTTTCCAACCAGTGGAATCCTTGACTCATGTTCGACAGAATCCTCGCGCTTATCGTGTTGTCGCTGGTATTGGGTGTGCCCCTGGGCCTGATCTTTCTGGTCACCGGGCAGTTCCTGATGGACTTCGTCTTCTTCTATCCACTGTTCATGTCCGGCTTGTGGATCGCCGGCGGCCTGTACTTCTGGCTGCACTGGGAGCGCCACTGGCCGTGGGCGGATGACACGCCGACGCCGGTGCTGGCCGGTGAGCCCCTGATCTCGATCCTGATCCCTTGCTACAACGAAGGCGACAACGCCGCCGAGACCATCGGCGCCGCGTTGGCCCAGCAATACCGCAACATCGAAGTGATCGCGATCAACGATGGCTCCAGCGACAACACCGCCGCCGTGCTCGATGCGTTGGCCCTGAAAGAGCCGCGCCTGCGGGTGCTGCACCTGGCGCAAAACCAGGGCAAGGCCGTGGCCCTGCGCATGGGCGCAGTGGCGGCGCGCAGCGAATACCTGGTGTGCATCGACGGCGATGCGTTGCTCTCGCCGAACACCGCGGCGTACCTGGTGGCGCCGATGCTCGACAACCCGCGCCTGGGGGCGGTCACCGGCAACCCGCGGATTCGCACGCGCTCCACCTTGATCGGCCGGGTGCAGGTGGGCGAGTTCTCTTCGATCATCGGCTTGATCAAGCGCACCCAGCGGGTCTTCGGGCGGATCTTCACCGTCTCCGGCGTGGTGGTGGCGTTTCGGCGGGCGGCCCTGGACCGGGTCGACTACTGGAGCACCGACATGATCACCGAAGACATCGACGTGAGCTGGAAGCTGCAACTGGACCACTGGAGCATCTTCTACGAGCCCCGCGCGCTGTGCTGGATCCTGATGCCGGAAACCCTCGGCGGCCTGTGGAAGCAACGCCTGCGCTGGGCCCAGGGCGGCGCTGAAGTGCTGTTCAAAAATATTCGTGGCATCTGGCAATGGCGCCATCGCTACCTGTGGCCGCTGCTGTTCGAGTACTGCCTGTCCACCGGTTGGGCCTTCACCTTTTTGCTCTCGGTGATTTTCTGGGCGGTGGGCAAGGTGGTGACGCTGCCCGCCGCCATCGCCGTCGACTCGCTGATGCCGCCGGCCTTCACCGGCCTGCTGCTGGCAGTGGTGTGCCTGGTGCAGTTCGCGGTGAGCATCATGATCGACCGGCGCTATGAAAAGGGCCTGTGGAAAACCCTGTTCTGGACCGTCTGGTACCCGCTGGTGTTCTGGTTGGTGAGCCTATTCACCACCCTGGTCAGCTTCCCCAAAGTGTTGTTCCGCCAACACCAGAAACGCGCGCGCTGGGTCAGCCCGGATCGCGGTATCAAAGCCCCCACTACGGATGTGCAGCCATGAACCTGATCCGAACCCAACAGCGCCCGGTGATGTGGGCCATCGACGTATTCCTGACCCTGCTGGCCTGGGCCGGGCTGATCATCCTGCTGGTGCGCGGGCTGGTGCCGATGCTCGACAGCCACGGCGGCCCGCGGATCGATGCGCCGATTTTCGCGGCGCTGGATACCTTGCAGATCTACCTGTGGATCGCCGTGTTCAACGCAGTCGTGCTGATCAGTTGGGCACGCTACCAGCAGCGACGTGGCAAGCACTTTGCCCAGCGGCGCTCGGCGGCCAAGGCCTTGAGCGACCAGCATTTGAGCGACAGCTTCAGCCTGGGGGAAGGTGACCTGGAGCAACTGCGCCGCCCGGGTGTGCTGGTGATTCATAACGACCACGAAGGGGGCGTGCAGGAAGTGACAGCCCATGTGTCCCGGCATGTGGAGCGGCCAGGGCTGAAGTTGGTAGCGGGGCAGGAGCGGACCAAGGAGGTTGGTTAACCGGGATATCGAAAAATGGGATCCAATTCACAAAATAACCGCGAACTTTTCTCATCTTTTGGCTACTAACCAGTCTTGATACCGCATTGATGGCCAAGTAATGGCAATTGTAAGCGCCACCATTGGAGGTGTATCAAAACTGTTACCGCTTGTCGGAATAAAAATTCCAATTGCAAGCAATTAAACGTTGCATGATTTATTTGTTGTTAATAATCAGCAACTTATATGCCTGTTAAACATAACTTCCCACTAAGCCAGAATCTTGGCCCACCGGAAGTTCGATGTTAGTTTGCCGGCCCCCGCTTTTTCGACGGATCGAACATGTCTTTATTATTGCCACGGACTCGGCTGCTGCTGGGCGTTTGCCTGCTGACTTGCTTCGCACTCAATAGTGCGGTGGCGGCGCCTACGCCTGGCGACCAGGACCTGATCCGCGACCGGCAAAACCGTCTGCTGGAAGAACAGCGCCGGCGCCTTGAAGACCTCAAGGAACTGCCCGGCAAAGAAGCCAAGCCCGAAGCGCCTGCCACCCCGGCCGACACCCGTTGCTTCCCGATCAAAGACATCGAACTCAAGGGTGCCGACAGCCTGCCTGCACCGGACCGCGAGCGCCTGCTCAAGCCGTATATCGGCCAGTGCCTGGGTGTCTCCCAGCTCAACCAAGTGCTCAAGTCGATCACCGACTACTACATCGACAAAGGCATGGTTACCAGCCGTGCTTACTTGCCGCAGCAGGACCTTTCCACCGGCCACCTCCAGGTGTTGGTGGTGGAAGGCAAGCTCGAAGGCTTGAAGGGCGCCGACGGCAGCAACCTGTCCCCGCGCGAGCTGGCCATGGCCTTTCCCGGCAAGGTCGGCGAGCAGCTCAACCTGCGGGAAATCGAGCAGTTGGTGGACCAGTTGAATCGCTTGCCGTCCAAGCAGGCGCAAATGGAACTGACCCCCGGCAGCCAGGTGGGCGGCAGTGAAGTGCAGGTCAAGAACGTCCCGCAAAAGCCCTGGCGCGCCAGCCTGTCGCGCAATAACGACGGCCAGAAAAGCACCGGCGAACAGCAGTGGGGCGCCGGCCTTGAGTGGGACAGCCCGCTGGGCCTGGCCGACCAGTTGGTGTTGCGCGGCGGCCACGATGCCGTCAGCGACCACCAGAAAACCTCGAAAAACACCATGCTCTACTACAACGTGCCGTGGGGCTGGTGGAACTTCAGCTACACCTACAGCGAGAGTGATTACCGCACCTTTGGCGTAACCAACGACTTTAAATTCAAGCAGAACGGCGACAACGAAAACCACCAACTGCGCGCCGAGCGCGTGATCCATCGTGACGACGTGAGCAAGACCTCGGTGAACGTCGGCCTGTCGCACCTGCGCACCAACAACTACATCCTCGACGTGCGCACCGAGCCCAGCAGCAACCGCCTCAGTGAACTGCAACTGGGCATCAACCACGGTCGCCGCATCGGCAATGCCTTCGTCAACCTCGACCTGGGCATGCAGAACGGTATCGGCGCCTTCGATGCCCAAGCTGAAAACGAGCGCGATCAATACGGCAATCGCCTGCCCAACGCGCGCTACCGCAAATACACCGCCACCGTCAGCTATTTACAGCCGTTCACGCTATGGGGTGAGTCGTTCAGTTTCTCCAGCCTGGCCACCGGCCAACGCAGTGAAGACATTCTGTTCAGCCCCCAGCGCATGAGCCTCGGCGGCTCGGCCTCGGTGCGCGGTTTCAAAGACCAGCAGCTCACCGGCGACAGCGGCGGCTACTGGCGCAACGACGTGCGCTGGGCGCGCCCGGTGACCTGGGACTGGATGCGCCCGGCCTTTGCCGAATACGGCGCCAGCGTCGGCTACGACCAGGGTGTGATCAGCAACGACCGCTATAACGGTGAAGTGCATGGCCGGGTCTCGAGCAACTCGTTGGAGTTGTTCGCCCGTGGCAAATACGTCAGCACCAGCGTGACCTTTGCCCATTCCCTGGAACGCCCGGCAGTGATGAGCGAGCGCGAAGCGCCGATCTACTTCCGCATGGATTTCTTCCTGTAATTCAACGCCCCGTTACATCGAGAATATGACAATGGATGTTCGCCACTTTGCCTTCCTGGCCCGCCAACCTTCTGCTGCGCTGAAACCGCGAGACTCGTTCTTCGGCCTGCCCAAGCGCGGTTTGGTGCTGATCCTGGCCAACGCGCTGTTCTGGCAGCCGCTGCTGGCCCAGGCCGGAGGCATTGTGGTCAGTGCGCCGGGCACCACCGTCGGCCAGGCCGGCAATGGCGTACCGGTGGTGAACATCGCCACCCCCAATGGCAGTGGCTTGTCCCATAACCAATTCAAGGACTACAACGTCGGCCCCAACGGCGTGATCCTCAACAACGCCAACGGCCCCATGACGAACACCCAGCTGGGTGGCTACATCGTCGGCAACCCCAACCTCAAGGGCGGCGCGGCCAGCGTCATCCTCAACGAAGTCAACGGCGGCAGCCCCAGCCAACTGCGCGGCTACACCGAAGTGGCGGGCCAGTCGGCCAAGGTCATCGTCGCCAACCCGTACGGCGTCACGTGCAGCGGTTGCGGCTTTATCAACACCCCCAACGTGACCCTCACCACCGGCAAACCGGTGCTCGACGCCAGCGGCCAGTTGCAGCGTTATCAGGTTGACGGCGGTGCCGTGACCATCGACGGCCAGGGCCTGAACGCCAGTAACGTCGACCGCTTCGAGATCATCACCCGTTCGGCCAAGATCAATGCGCAGATCAATGCACGAGAATTGACCGTCATTGCCGGGCGTAACGACGTCGATGCCAAAAGCCTGAAAGCCACCGCGCGCGCCGATGACGGCAGCGCAAAGCCCGAGCTGGCCATCGATTCCTCGGCATTGGGCGGCATGTACGCCGGTGCGATCAAACTGGTGGGCACCGAGGCCGGCGTAGGGGTGAAACTCGACGGTACGCTGGCCGCCAGTGGCGGCGACATCCAGCTGGATGCCAACGGGCGCCTGAGCATGGCGCAGACGGCGACCACCGGTAACCTCAAGGTCACCGCGCAGAACGTGAACCTGACCGACAAGGTCTACGCCGCCGGCAATGTGCAGGTGAGCAGTGCTGAAGAACTGGTCAACCAAAAGAGCCTGGCCGCTGGCCAACGCATCGAACTCAACGCCACCACCGTCACCAACCCGGGCATCATCGAAGCAGGCGTGCAGGCCGATAACAGCCGCAATGCCACCGGCGATGTGGTGGTGAATACGCAAACCCTGAACACCAGCGGCAACGTCCTGGCCAGCCGCTCGCTGAGCGCCACGGCCACCCGGGAACTGAACAACCAGGGCGCAGTGATCCAGGGTAAAACCGTCACGCTGAACAGTGCCAGACTGACCAACCAGGGCGCCACCGCGCGGGTGTATGGCGAGCAAGCGCTGGCGATCAACGCGCCGGCCATCGTCAACCTCGGCGGGCTGATTCGCTTCGGTGCCGATCAGGCGGCAACGCTGCAAACCGATTCGCTGGATAACCGCCAGGGCCATATCCAGGTCGCGGGCGGCAGCTTGACGCTCAACAGCGGCACGCTGAATAACACCGGCGGGCAGATTGTCGCGGGCAACCTCGGTGTAACAGCGGACACGATCAACAACCAGAACGGTTTCCTGGTTGCCGACGCCGTGACGGTCAACGCCGCCCGCCTCGACAACAGTGCCAAGGGCTTGATCAGTGCCGAGAAAGGCGCGCTCAACCTCACCGTCACCAACACTTTCAACAACAGCCAGGGTCATGCCCAGGCTGGCACTGACTTGAACCTGCGCGCCGGTGACGTCGCCAACCAGGACGGCAAGCTGGTGGGTGGGCAACTCACCGCTACCCTCGGCAGCCTCAGCAACAACGACGCAGGTGTACTCAGCGCGGATGCCGGCAAGTTGACCTTGACCGTCGCCCAACAGCTGAACAACGCCAAAGGTCACTTGCAGGCCGCCCAGGGCGACATCGAGCTGCACGCCGCGAGCCTGGATAACCAGGGCGGCGCCATCATCGGCAAGCAGTTGCTGCTGGATGCGCGAAGCGGGCAGATCGACAACCGCGCCGGGCGTATCGTCGGTGACCAACTGGACGTGCGCGCCGGCAGCCTCGACAACCGCAGTGCCGGGTTGCTGGCCGGTGGTGTGCCGGGTGTGAGCGTGGTGCTGAACGACCAATTGCTCAATACCCAGGGCCGTATTCAAAGTGAGGGTGACCTGCTGCTGACCGGCAACCGCCTGGGCAACAGCGCCGGGATCCTGCTGGGCAAGGCCCTCACTGTCACCGCGCAAGACCTCGACAACAGCAGCAAGGGCGCGCTGGTCAGCAATGACGGCGACATCACCCTCAACATCAGCAACCTGCTGACCAACACCAACGGTGTGATCGACGCCGCCGAACGCAGTGTGCTGGTCAAGGCCTTGACCACCCTCGACAACCAGGGCGGCACCTTGCGGGGCAAGCGCCTGGATATCGCGGCGCAAACCCTCGACAACGACCAGGGCCAACTCCTGGCCGGCAATCAGGGCGTGAGCTACCGCGGCCAGGACCTGAGCAATCGCCAGGGCATGATCCTCAGCGGTGGTGCGGCGGTCGACCTGACGCTGGGCACCTTGAACAACCAGGGCGGCACCGTGCAAGGCGACAGCTTGACGGTGACAGCCGACAGCGTCGACAACAGCCAAGACGGTACCAAGGCCGGCGCGTTGACCGCCTTGAAGAGCGACCTGCAACTGACGGTCGAGGCCTTGACCAACCGGGGCGGCAAACTGTTCGGCAAGGAGCACGTCACCGTCTCCGGCGCCACCCTGGACAACAGCGCCAACGGCCAGATCAGCGGCAATCAGCTCAGCCTGACCTCGCGTACCCAACTGACCAACCAAGGCGGCCTGATTGAGTCCAACCAGGGCCTGACCTTCAATGGCGGCAACCTCGACAACAGCGCGGGCGGCCAACTGCGGGCGATGGAAGGCGCCAGCAGCACGCTGACGGTCACCGACCAACTGAATAACCAGAACGGCATTCTTGAATTCGGCAGCCAGGCCTTCAGCCTCAGCGCCGGGCATCTGAATAACCAGGCCGGGCAACTGCAGCACGCTGGCACCGGCGTGTTCAGCCTCAATACCAGCAGCCTCAGCGGCAGCCAGGGCAGCATCAATGGCCTGGGCACCGCCGACTGGTCGTTCGGCCGGGTCGATGGCCTCGGCCGTGTGCAACTCAATGAAGCCTTGCACTACACCAGCACCCAGGGCCTGAGCCTCAAGGCCGGCGACCGCCTGGCCAGCGCCAAGGGTCTGACCCTGGATATCGCCAGCCTGGATAACGCGGGCGAGTTGCTCAGCGACGGTGACCTGAGTGTCAACCTGACCGGCGACATGACCAACAGTGGCCGCCTTTCGGCCCAGCAAAAACTGAGCGTGGTCGCCAACAACCTCAGCCAGAACGGCGGGCGTTTGGCCGGCGGCACCACCACCCGCATCACCCTGGGCGGTACGCTGGATAACCTCGGCTACCTCACCGCACGCCAGCAACTCGACATTGCCGCCGCACACATCAACAACCGCGGCACCCTCGGTTCACAAGGCAACGTCAACCTCAGCGCCAGCAATGGCATCAGCAATAGCGCCGACACGCTGCTGTTCAGCGGCGGCGATCTGACCCTGCGCGGGAACAGCTTCAGCAACCTGTACGGCGACGTCTACAGCAAGGGCAACCTGAGTTTCGCGGCGCTCGATGGCGGCATGGCGGCGGGCTTCAGCAACCTTTCCGGTACGGTTGAAAGCGAAGGCAATATCGGCATCAGTGCGCGGAATGTGGAAAACGCCAAGGCTGAATTCGAGTTGGGCCAGACCATCACCACCGGCAGCCTCAATTGGCAGTGCGGCCAGCACTGCGGCGGGCACGACTCGTTCAAGCGCGGTCAAATCACCATCAACCAGACCTACCTTGAATCCGCGATCAAGGACTCGGCCTCTGCGCGCCTGGTGGCGGGCAAAGACCTGCTGATCCAGGGCGACAACGTCCAGAACCGCTATAGCCTGCTGGCGGCGAATGGCAACCTGAGCATCACCGCCAACGACCTGCTCAACCAGGGCGCCGCGACTCGCACCGGGCAGAACACCATCGTCATCGGCACCCCGCAGCGCATCGACACCGATGAGTGGGACCGGATGGAATACATCGACGTACCCGCCTTCAACGCAGCAGTGGCAGCGGGTAATTTCGATGAAGCACGCTTTGAGGTGCTCAAGGCCCGGTCGAGCGACTGGCGTTTCTCCGAGCAAAGCAACGTCACCACCTGGACCGACAACGGCGGCCCAGGCTACACCGCGACGATACAGGCCGGTGGCGCGGTCAACCTCAACGTTGCGCGCACCCTGCAAAATGGCACGTTGCACACCAACACCCTGGAGCAACTGACCGGCACCCTCGGTGACGACCAGACCGGCATCCCCGTCGGCGGCATCAACATCAACCTGAGCAAGCACGTCAACGACGCCACCGCCCAGGCGCCGAGCAGCGTATTGCCGGTGACCAGCATCGCGCCCGACGGCCGCTACGTACCCGTGGACTACACCGGCGAGTCCTTCACCCCGGTCGACCCCACCACCGCGCCCGGCTTCCAGTTGCCCAAGGGCGACTACGGCCTGTTCATCAAAAACGCCGACCCCACCAGTCACTACCTGATCGAGACCAACCCGAACCTCACCACTGTGGCGGGCTTCTTCAGCTCCGACTACATGCTCGGCAAGCTCGGCTACAGCCCCGACAACGCCTGGCGTCGCCTGGGTGACGGGCAATACGAGTCACGGCTGATCCGCGATGCGGTGCTGGCGCAAACCGGGCAACGCTTCCTCGCCGGTGGCCTGACCAGCGACTACGACCAGTTCCGCTACCTGATGGACAACGCCCTGGCCAGCAAGGACGCCTTGCGCCTGAGCGTCGGCGTATCCCTCACTGACCAGCAAGTCGGCGCCCTGACCCACGACATCGTGTGGATGGAAAACCGCGTGGTCGACGGCCAGACCGTGCTCGTGCCGGTGCTCTACCTGGCCCAGGCCGACTCCCGCAACGTGCGCGGCAACAGCCTGATCCAGGGCCGCGACCTCAACCTGATGACCGGCGGCGACCTGATCAACGTCGGCACCCTGCGCGCCAGCAACAACCTCTCAGTGGCCAGCAGCGGCAGCCTCTACACCGGCGGCCTGATCGAGGCCGGCAACAACCTCAGCCTGCTGGCCCAGGACAGCATCCGCAATTCCATGGCTGGCGAGATACGCGGCACCCAGGTCAGCCTCACCACCCTGAAGGGCGACATCACCAACGACAACACCGCCATCCAGGTGCGCCAGGGTGCCGGCATGCGCACCCTCACCGACAGCAGCGCCGGCACCATCACCGCCCGCGAAAACCTGGCCATCGACGCTGGCCGCGACCTCACCAACCACGGTGCACTCACCGCCGGCGGCGATGCCGACCTGAAAGCCGGGCGCGACCTCAACCTGATCGCCGTCAGCGACACCAGCGAGATCCACGCCTTCAGCGACGGCGGGCACAAATCCAGCATCACCACCGACGTGAAAAACCAAGCGGCCACGGTCACGGCCGGTGGCAACCTGAGCATGGTGGCGGGGCAAGACGTCAACATCATCGGCAGCAACGCCACCGCGGGTAAGGACCTGAACATTCAGGCCGGGCGCGATTTCAACGTGGCGTCTGTCAGCGATGTGCACAACGTCGAAGGCAAGGAAAAAGACGGCAAGAAACGCATTAAGACCGCGGATGAGCAGACCACGCAGTTAGCCAGTGTGCTGACGGCGGGCAGGGACTTTACGAGCCAGGCCGGGCGCGACACCACGCTGGTGGCGAGCAAGATCAGTGCGGGGAATGAGGCTTATCTGTATAGCGGGGATAAGTTGAATTTGCTGGCGGCGCAGAACAGTACTCATACGTTGTATGACATGAAGGAGAACGGTGGCTGGGGCGCGAAGAAAGAGCAGCGAGACGAAGTAACCCGCACCACGAACGTTGGGACCGAGATCAAGACTGGCGGCAACCTCACGTTGATCAGCGAAGGTGACCAGCGTTACCAGGTCGCGAAGCTTGATAGTGGTAATGACATCATTCTTAACAGTGGCGGGGCCATCGTCTTTGAAGGCGTCAAAGACCTTCATGACGAGAGCCATACCAAGAGCAAGGGTGACCTCGCTTGGTTCAGCGCCAAAGGTAAAGGCAACACTGACGAAACGCTGCGCCAGAGTGAAATGATCGCTCAAGGGCAGGTCGTTATCAAAGCTGTCGACGGATTGAAGATTGATGTCAGGCAGATCGATCAGCAAACCGTTAGTCAGACCATCGATACCATGGTCAAAGCCGATCCGAATCTGGCTTGGCTCAAGGATGCTGAAAAGCGCGGTGACGTGGACTGGCGCCAAGTCAAAGAGATCCACGATAGCTTCAAATACAGTAACTCCGGTTTAGGTGCGGGCTCGCAGATTGTAATAGCAATTCTGATGGCCGCATTTGTCGGGCCGTTGGCAATGACTGCGGCTGCAGGTGCTGGAGCAGGCGTCGCTGTCGCGGCAGGTGCGGGAGCCGTAGCGGCAGGCGCTGCGACCAATGCGACGGTTAGTGTCGTTAATAATCGTGGCAACTTAGGGGCGGTGTTCAAGGATGTCACCTCTTCGGATGCTTTGAAGGGGTATACGATTTCCGGTGTGACCGCTGGATTGACCGCAGCTTATTTTGATGGCTGGACCGGAACTCATACTGATCAGGCGACTAAGCAAATAACGGGGCCACAGCTCAACACATGGACTGGTGTAGGGCAGTTTGCCGCGAACCAGACATTGCAAGGCGGTACTTCAACGCTGTTGAGTAAAGCATTGGGGCAGGGCGGCAGTGGGAGTGAGGCGCTGAAAACTGCGCTATTCAATACCCTGGCAGCGGCCAGCTTCAATGCCGTCGGCGACTACACGAAAAAGTGGAACATCGAAAACGGTTCAATTCCCAAGATCGCGATTCATGCGATGGTCGGTGGCCTCTTGGCCGAAGCAACGGGTGGAGATTTCCGTACAGGCGCATTGGCAGCCGGCGCCAATGAGGCACTGGTCGTACAGCTTAACGACATCGTGAAGGGCGACAAGACATTGTTGTCCATGAGTTCTCAACTGGTCGGTGTTTTAGCTGCGGCCACACAAAAAGATGCAGATGCTAGCAAATTGGAGAAGGGTGGCTGGGTGGCGAAAAATGCCACGCAGTACAACCACCAGCTTCACAAGTCTCAAGCCGATGCGTTGGATGAACAGCGACGGTTCCATCCGGAAAAGGCTGATCGTTTGAATGCGGCGGCCTGCGCTTTGGTTAGTTGCGCAGAGTCGATCCCGACCAACGATGAAACCTATAAGGACTTCAAGGCACTTCAGGATCGCGGCGCCACTTTTAGTGAGGAGATCGCGTTACTTGAGGCGACCGGCCAGTTTGGTGGCCGTAGTTGGCAGGATTGGAGCGACGATACGCTCAATGCTCACGGCAAGGCGGTGCAGGTCGTTGGAGCAAGCAAAGACACTGCCCTTGGCCTAGTCGGAGGGGCTACTGCATATACCGGGATGGTGATGTCGTCACCCGCATGTGTTGGCGTTGTTACCTGTGCCTTACCCATCGGCTTAGGAGCGCTTGGCACCACCTCGATGGTGGGGGCATGGGATTCTGCTAGCCGGATTACGGCGGATTTTAAATCCAATGAGCCCGACCGAGTGCTAGCTTCTTTCTTTCCGGAAACCTTTCCAGGAGAGTCGAGCGTAACGTCTGACCTGGCATGGAGCACGGCGAAATCCGCAGCTCAGGCGGCTCTGTTTGGCGGCGCGAGTAAATACTTTAATGGTAAGTTAGCTGGAGAGCTTGCCAGTGGTGCAAAAGGGCTAGGTTCTGCTGGTACGGGCACGACGGCGGGTAGTAATGTTGCAAGTACGACGCCTAAAGTTGATGTTTTTTGGAATAAAACAACAGTTCTAGATAGGACTGTTTATCAACGTAACGACCTCTTTGACCCAGAGGCCCTATCGACCTGGAGAGTACGAGGTAAAACTGTTGAAGGCTCAAACCTTGAGAGGATGGCCTCGGGTCGAGCACCAATTGGGTATGATGGGAAATCAGTTGAGTTACATCATCTCTCGCAAACTGAAGTTAATGGATTCGCTGGTACTCGTGGTTCACTTGCAGAAGTTGGTTCTGTTTTCCATAGCCAGAATAGCAGTGTTCTTCATGTCCCATCCAATGCCGCTCAAAGCTTTAGGTATACTCGTTACAAAGACTCTGCAGAATACAGAAACCCTACGACTGACTATGTTTCAGTTCCTACGGATTTGAATGCAAAAACATTGACAAAGCAGGCTAAAGAGTTTAACTCTTATCAGTCGGATTATTGGAAGTTGCGGGCTCGGAGCGGGGAGTAATTAGGCGTGGATTATTCGAGAATAATTAATCTTATTAAAGAGTCGGATTACGTTGAGTTTGCTGATTATGGTGACGGGATTGCTGATGAGTGGATTTATAAAGCTGAAGCTCGTCTTGGGTTGAAGTTGCCTGATAGCTATAAATGGTGGCTGAAGTGTTATTCTGGCGGGGAAATATCTGGGGAGGAGATTTATAGTATCTACGAAATGGATTTTGATAGTGTAAGGGGGGGGGATATCGTTTATATGTCAATCGTTAACGGTCGAAATGGGTTGTGTGGGAAGGAGAGGCTATTTATCTGCGAACCGCCGGGTGCAGGGGAATCATTTTATTTTGCCACGGACGATGGTCTTAATGATGGAGAGTATCCTGTTTATAGGCTTGAACTTTCTGATCAAACTTCTAGTTTGTATGCGAAAAACTTTATCGATTTCTTAGAAAAAAGAATAATGTCTTTCAGTTGAATAACGATTCTGCGTTTAAAAAATGGTTGAGAAAGGCTCGGTGCAAAAGCGACAGGAGAATTAGCTAGTTCTGGTGGGAAACCCACTGTTGAGTTATTTGGTGGGAAGAATGCTCAAACTCCTGGTGCTATAAACGTGGATGTCCGAGCAGATATTCAGTCTGGTATTCGAGCGGACGCAACGAAACTTCCTTTCAAGGATAGTTCGGTGGGAGAGATTGTTGCTAGTAACCCATTCATTCCCAAGAGTGCAGGTGGTACTAACTCAATGATGGATTTTCTTCCGGAAGCTACTCGCGTGGTTGAGCCTGGTGGAAAGATATTTGTCAACGCAAATGCTGCGAACCCTTACGGAAAAATACCAAGTGCGTAAAGGGGACGGATTTATTTAAATATTTAAAAATCCAGATGAGTTGATTAAATAAATCCGTCCCCTTTGACCCAATGTGGTGAGTTTGAAAACGATTGATACCCGAGGTAAAGGGTGGTCTTATGACATGAGAACCCATATGGACACCTTGCAAAGTTCAAAAATTACCGTGGATGGCGTACCGGCAACGAAAATTTTGGACATCCGAGTTCAACCGGGCGGAATGGCTGACGCGAGCAAGCTTATAGAGTATGGAAAGCAACGTAATATTACTGTGATTATTAAAGAGTTCGGTGGCTAATCATATGGCTGAAATTGAAATTGTCTTTAGCGAGAGGCTACATGATGGCGCTTCAGTTGTATGGGGGCGGCTAATACAACAGCTCAAAAACTTTAATGAGGATACCGTCATTGATGGCTTTACCGGCAAGAAAATAGGGTTGGCGGACGTTTCGAATTACTTGGAGAAAAACAAGTGTCAGAGTTTTTTTATTGAGCTGGCAAACGGTTCTGTCGAGTTTTCGTATGTGGCAGATAAAGCGTTTTATCGGCTTGATATGAAACACCTGGCGAATTCGATTGAAGTTGCACAGACCTTGATTGAAGCTTTAATCGATGAGCCCGGCTTTGTTCAGGCTCGAATTTACGACGCCGAGTATGATCGATGGCAAAATGCCGAGAGTCTTACGCTCTTTGAAGTTGAGCGCGTCGAACACGCTCATCTGCCCAAGAAAAGTAATGGGCTGCCTTTTCCGCTGACCCAAGAGGTCGTAGATATATCAAAAAATCCTGGGCGTTGGGTTTTAAGAAACGGCTACATTGAGGCGGTTGGCGCTTTCATGTGGGTAAGCAAATCCTTGCTTCAGTTAGTGGGTGTCGACGAAAAGAAGTTAATGGATATCGACTGCTTTGCAGTAGAAGATTTGGGCGGCGTTTTGAAGATTGCTGCCTATAACCAGTGCTTCACTGCAGCCGTAGGGGCTCAGGCAGAGAGGCAGGACTTGCTGAGAGAAGTTTTGTTTAACGCGTGAATTAGAGCGAGAATCGGGCGCGGGAAATAGGGTTCAGGCCACGGTTTTCTAATTAAAGTATTAATAGTGGTCTGACCCCCTATTTCTCGGTCGATGATATAACAGCGTAAAGGGGGCGGATTTATTTAAATATTAAAAATTTCTTATGAGTTAATTAAATAAATCCGTCCCCTTTAACCAAATGCAAGTGGTATCTGTAATAAGTGTAGTGCAGGTTTGACGGGTAATAGTGACCTGAATGGGGTGGTTAAACAATTCAGTCAGCGCTATCCTACTCTTCTGCTAAGAGTTACCGCTGAGGGAGGGGCAGCAATGCCAAATCGTCTAACAGTCCTAGTTAAAGATGGGAGAATAGTTAATGGACAATGAAGAAGCGCTTAAAGTCATTGACAGTATGATGTGGGTAAAGAAAGCCTCAATTTTCCTTCTGTTGCTTGATTATGCTCTACGTAACCTTGACTCGGCGAGTGATACGCAAAAAAAATGTCAGGAGGCAGTTGATAAGTGTTGGCGATGGTTGTCTGATCGAGGGCTCAGTGCTGATGAATTAGCATATTATCTAGACTCCGATGATATGCAGAGCGGACCGCTGGCAGAAGGAAATTTTGCATCTGAAAGCGTAGAGCAAAATAGTTTAATTTTAATATTGTTGGTGATCGGTTTTTTTGCCAATAAGGCCTATAAGATTGTAGGGCTACAAGAGCAAATGTCTGAGCCGGTATGTGAGGCGGACGAGAGCTCTGCTGTATATATTGTTGATTATATTGAACGGATAGGCTTGTCTGATAAGTTGAGTGTTTATCTATCTGCACACGTTTTGGAAAATAGGGGGCAATCCACGTTTTAATGCTGGCAGAGTTGCTCTTTAACGTAAAGGAGAAGGATTTATTTAGGACGTAAAAGTGACGGATTTGTTTAAATATTAGATTTAAAAACTCCAGCTAGGTCGATTAAATAAATCCGTCCCCTTTGCCCAGAGTGAGTATAAAAAATGGAAAACTTGGAACTCTCCGAATTAAAATTTCCGAGTATGAGAGAGGAGTTGGTTTCCTATCTGGCAGGTTTGTCGAACTCAGATTACCAGTACCGTGCCTGGGTAGAACGTTCATCGCCGGATTTAGCTTATGATGAACTTGATTACACAATACATTTTTTATATGACGATACAGGGCTCGCTGAAAATGCATACACTTGTGCGTAAAGGGGACGGATTTATTTAAATATTTAAAAATCCAGATGAGTTGATTAAATAAATCCGTCCCCTTTGACCCCAAAACCTTCATCCCGATAAAAAATTGAGGCCTGTCGAAAATGTTGCCATTCAAGTTTGTGGACATCCCGCCTTCATATGACGCGGCCGAGGTTTTTTATGTGCGGATTGACCCGTCCATTGGGATTGCAGAGGAATTGATAAGATCGCTGTATTACCTGCTTTGGTTGCCGGGGTATTTTGGATTTAACTGGGATGCCTTATATGATTGCTTAAGAGATCTTAGCTGGATTCCATGCCACAAAATCGTCCTTGTACATGTGACTCTTCCAGAATTGCCAAGAGAGGATCTACAGGTATACCTTGAGATTCTACGTGATGCGGTCTTTGATTGGATTGGTGACGAAGGGCACGAGATAGAAGTAGTCTTCAGAGAAATTGATAGGCTTACGGTCGAGGATCTGCTAGACAAATAGCTTAAGCCGCTGGTGCAAAAGCAACTGGGGCCGCTGGCGGTGACGCTGAAAAGATTGTCACAGTCAGCAAAAGCCGCTTTCCTGAATCAGCGCAACACATCGAAGATGCTATTGACACGGGTAAGCCTGGTACTCTGACCATAGATCGCGCGAATGCAGCATCACGCAGGCGTGACTCTTTGCGCGGTACTGAAACCAAGCCAGGCCTTGATCGTGATGAATATCCACCTGCAATGTTTCAAGAGGGTGGTCAAGGTTCCTCCGTAAGACATATCAACCCTAGCGACAATCGCGGGGCTGGTGCCTGTGTTGGTGCTCAATGTAGAGAGTTACCAAACGGAACGAAGATTCGAATAGATGTGGTGGATTAGAATATGTCCAGCTTGGAAAAATTGTTATCGAATGCAAGCTCATCTTTGAGTGATCATGCGCCGGAAATTTCTGGGCCGTCACATAGATTGGCCGGTGCTTTATCTGATCAACTTTTAAGGATGCTGGTTCAACGCAATGGCTTCTACGCCCTAGAAAGCGCTTTACATGTGTTTCCCACACATTCTAGTCAGGACGAAATTGGTCTTCGTGATTGGAATGAAGATACTCTTTGGCGCGGTGCTTATAAGGGTATTGCCGATGGTTGCTTATTTTTTGCTGAAGACATTTTCGGTGGGCAGTTCTGTATTAAAGATAACAAGATTTATATTTTTGACCCGGAAACCGGGGCACTAGAGTATTTGGCCGACGATATTGAAAGCTGGGCAAAAATAATACTTAGTGATTATGAGGCGCTCACGGGCTACCCGTTAGCGCATCAATGGCAAAAGAAAAATGGTCAGCTTCCCACAGGAAAACGTTTGTTGCCGAAGGTGCCATTCGTGCTGGGAGGAGAGTTTGTGCTGGATAATATGTATATGGCAGATGCTGTGGAGGGGATGAGGTTTAGGGCTGATATTGCCCGCCAAATTAAAGACTTGCCAGACGGAGCTGAGATTAAACTAAAAACTGATAGTTAAGTGGTTAGAGTTATATGAAGAAGTCTGTGTAGACCATCATTATTGCGAATGCGGGTATTGGTGGTCTAGCCTCTATTTACAATAAGCGTAAAGGGTGCGAACTTATTTAAATATTTAAGGTAAAGGTAAGGTAAAGGGGGCGGATTTATTTAAATGTTTAAAGCTCCAGATGAGTTGATTAAATAAATCCGTCCCCTTTGAACTGGGGAATAAATGATGGTTATTGATGAACAATGGGTTCCAGGATTTGGAGAAATTGTTACTTGGTTTGCGATGGACAAAGCCGGTGCTATTGCCGTCATGGTGAATAACTGTTTTGGATCGTTACCAAAGGTTTTGTTGGAAGTTACAGCTGTGGAGCAGAAGCTTGATAGCTTAAGTGAGTACTTGTGGGAAGAGTCTGGTGATTACGAAGAATATCCGAAAGCTAAAAACGGTAAAACAATTCTTGATTTATACTCTGCCTGTGCATATCGTCACCTAGACTCTAGGGCTGAAGTGGAACGATGGATAGCGGATCGATCTTCACTCCAAGCCAGGCTGACAGAATATAACCTTCCAGCAATTAAAGGTGTCTATATATACCATGCTATAGAAGGTAGTGTGTCTGGGGAGGACTTCCCTTCCGGTTATGATGGAGAGTCTAAAATGGGGGACTATTTTCGCTACTTAATCCCTAGCGTTAAGGCTGGTATAGAAGATATTCCTTTTGAGCTTAGGGGGATAGTTGTTGTTTCTGATAGTCTGGAATTTTCAGATGTGAGTTTTTGGTCTGGAAGTTCTATTGATGAGCATTTCTCTCGTATGTATTGACGTAAAAGGGGCAGATTTATTTAAATATTAAATTTAAAAAACTCCAGATGGGTCGATTAAATAAATCCGTCCCCTTTGACCCAGTCCCCTTTGACCCATTAACCCAAGAGGTTCCTGCAAGGACAGAAGGACCTACTCGGGGTGCTTCTTTCGCCACGGAGTTTGATCCTAAAACGGGCAGTACGAGGCAATGGATGGAAAGCTATGACCATGCAGGAGAAGTAATCCGTGTCCACCCGAAAAGTATTAATGGGCAGCCGGTTGATGCTCAGCACTACCCTCCGACCGCAGCAGAGCTAAAGAGTTGGGGGCAGCAATGAGCATGGAAGACATAGTGGCTGACAGACTTGGAAGAGCAGTTGCTGATGGATTTGATATTTTTAAAATATCAAAAGAGGCACTTGATATTTACCAAGATCCAAACCTTTCTCTCACAAAAGATTTAGACATTGCGTTGTTGTCACTAATGGCAATGGTCGAAGGGCCAGAGTTTGAGATGACAGAAAAAGAATTTTATGATTTTTTATCTGATATTCGACAAATGTAGTTTTCAATATACCCAACTTGATCAGGCACTATCGACACCGGCCTTGCGCCGGTGTTTTGCACTCTATTTGCACCCTTTTTGCCGCCTTCCTGCACTCATCCTGTGAGCGTAATGCGTAAAGGGGACGGATTTATTTACGTAAAGGGGACGGATTTATTTAAATATTTAAAAATCCAGATGAGTTGATTAAATAAATCCGTCCCCTTTGACCCTCTTTGACCCTAAAGATGCTTTAAAAGTTTTGCTTCATGGCAAGTGAGGTTGTTTAACCGAGTAAAAGGGGCGGCACCCAGGCCGCCCGGCTTTTACTCAGGATGGATCGGTATTGAGTCTGCGACTGATGACATCCAGCAAATCACACCCATCGCGCAGCGGAATAGCCAGCAATTGGGCGAAGTCTTGAAGCACCACAGCATCGCTGCTGAGCTGTTCGCGAAAGGCCAGGTTTTCCAGCAGTTGGGTGACGGCGCGAATCCGGTACACGGCGGCGTCGTGGAGGACATCGAGGGGCGCATGGGTGTCGATAAGCAGGGCGGGGACGGTGCAGTCGTGGCCCGTGAGGGGCATGTATCGATTCATTGTCAGTACTCTGTTGGTGGATTAAGCCACCACTCATTCGTCGCCAAACGAATGGGTGGCAGCTGTACGCAGGTTGGCGAACCGGCAACAGAGTAAACCGGCAGACCCGAAGGTCTCCCGCGCACAGCCGCCATATCATGCACAGCTTTGCGGGTGCAAAAACACCTGCATAGAAGCGGGATGCTTTTGCGCTCTGTTGTCAGGTCGCCAAACCTGAATCGCCATGTGGGCGACGGCCCGGACTATAAGCCCGCACCCAAACCCACGCAAGGCAGCAAAGTACTGGCTCAATCCCAATGCCTC
The DNA here is from genome assembly GCF_013385455.1 of Pseudomonas sp. G1002. Lineage (NCBI taxonomy): Bacteria > Pseudomonadati > Pseudomonadota > Gammaproteobacteria > Pseudomonadales > Pseudomonadaceae > Pseudomonas > Pseudomonas sp. G1002. The sequence continues at coordinate 34,325 of NZ_JACAPY010000030.1, read as the reverse complement.
ATGTCTTCACCCCCATTGCCGACACACTGGCGTTGATTAAACGCATTCACCACCAACATTAAAGGACTGATGTGAAAAACCTTCTCCTGGTTCTCCTCTCCACCCTCATCCTCGGCGGCTGCGTCAGCCAGCCCCTCACGCCCGAGCATCGTGCGCAGGTCAAGACGGTCAAAGTGCTGCCCGTAAAGTGGGAAAAGAACATGGTCTACATGGGCCGTGAACAAGCCTGGGGTGCGGCCCTGGGCGCCGGGCTTGGTGCGGGCGTCGGCATGGCCAGCGGCGCGTCCAAGCTGGGCACGGCGGCCTTGAGCGGCGCGGGGTTTGCCGCCGGCATGAAGGCAGGGCAACTGGCCGAGATGTCGACGCCGGCCGCGATCCTCACGGTGATGGACGCCGAAAATATCGACTTGGGCGTGTTGCTCAAGCAGGCCTTTATCGATGCCTTGGGTAAGACGTCATCGCTCAAAGTGGTGGGTGACGACGAGCCGGCCGATGCGCAGATTCAACTGACGGTAGGCGAGTGGGGCTTTCGCCTGACCCAGGGTTTCAGCAGCGTGGTCTACCCGACGCTAACCGTGGTGGCGCGCATGGACCGTGGCGACGAGATGCTCTGGCGCACGGTGGAGTCGATCACGCCGTTCAATGGCCAGAATGTCTACGGTTACACGCCGCTCACTTATCGCACTGATCCTGAGGCGTTGCGCCGCGCGTTGATGGGTATCACGCAGATCTCCGGGAGTTATCTGGTGAAGGAGCTCAAGTAGACCAGCGAGAGGTCTCCGCGTGGCTTGCGGTGGCTGATCCTGACGCGAGCAGTTTGATAGAACTCGCCGAGCACCTTGAACATTTTGTATATCCCAGTGTCTTTACCCCGCCCACCCGCAACCGGTCGGGCTGCATGGACTGCAGCGTTTTCAAATGACATTAAGGATTAATGTGAACCTCGCCCCCCAAGCCTCTTTTCTGTCACCGCCCGCTGTGGTGCACAGGCGCGCGCCTGCGTTTCAGGAAGGCACCCTGGGGGAATGCATTCGGATCAATTGATCCCTCGCTTAGCACACCTACTGCCGCCGGGCCTATTGGCGGCTTTTAATGTAGTTCATGGAGTTTGAAATGAAGCGTAAGCAGTTCCAGAAAAGCCTGTTGGCACTCATGGTCGGCGCAATCAGTACGCAAGCGCTGGCGGTGGAATTCGACCTGGGGCAGGGCAAGAACATTTGGGTCGGCGAGACCTTTAATGAGTCATTGATTATCAACGGGACGTTCTCCGAAGTAGTGGTGCCGACCACCACCAACCCTGCCGGACTGGGTGTGGCCAACACCACTATCCAGGGTTCGTTGATCAACCGTGCCGACATCACTCTGGATTCCCAGGGCGCCGCCATCCGTGCGATTGCCCTGGACCCGCTGTTCTGGTCGGGCCCGCAGAACCTGAGCCCGGGAACTGTCACCGGGGACGTGGTCCAGGCGGGCAACATTCTTATGAAAAATGGGGGTTACGAGGGGCTTGAGATCGGCGCGACGACCATCGGTGGAAGTGTCATCAACTCCGGCACCATCCGTTCCACGCTGCCCCTGACGCCGCCGGCTTCACCTTCCTACGTGGATGGCGGCGAAGGCATTTACCTGCATGGCACCACCATCGCCGGCGACGTCTCGAACACCGGTGTGATCGACATGAACGGTGATTACGCCATCGGCCTGATCCTCGACCGTCAGAACAATCTGGGGACCACCGTCGGCGGCAAAATCCTCAACGCCGGCACGCTCAAGGCGACGGGCGAGGGCGCCTGGGGCATCGAGGTGGAAACCGACACCAACCCTCTGCGCATCGAAAACAGCGGCCTGCTTTCTGCCAACGGCAATGACGCCAAGACGGTGATGTTTCTAAACGGTAAGGTCGACTACATCCTCAACACCGGCACCGTCGAGGCCACGGGCACCAACGCCAATGCCTTCGAGTTTGCCGGGGCAACCTTTGCCCAGAACAGCGCGACCGGCGCGCGCGGCATCGTTAACCGCGGCACGATCAGCGCCGATGGTACAGCCATTCATGTAGATGCCGCGGACCAGACCTCGGCGTTCGAGATCAACCAGCAAGCCGGCGAAATCCGCAGTAACGCCGGCATCGCCATCGACGCCGCCAACCTTGCCACGCTGAATTGGACCGGCGGCAAAATCACCGGCGACCTGCTCAACTTGAGCGCGGTGAATGTCGCAGGCCAGGCCGATTTCACCGGCAGCCGCATCATCGCGCCGGTATCGGTCAACTCGGGCTCGCTGAACCTGTCGGCGCCCGGTACTGCGATCACTGGCAACCTCAACGTTGCTAGCGGCGCAGGTATTGATATGCACCTGGCCGACAGCGTAGTGCCGACCACGCCGTACCTGACTGTCAACGGTGCAGCGAATTTCGCCCAGGCTTCGAAGCTGACCGTGAGCGCCAAGCCGGGCGACTTCGCCAGCACCAACAACGGCACTCAGTACACCCTGTTGCAAGCCACCAGCGTGCAAGACAATGGCCTGTCTGTGGCCAGCTCGTCCTCTCTGCTGAACGTGCTGAGCTACTCGGCCGACGCGCAAACGGTCAAGGCCGTGGTGGCGGTTAAAGACAACCAGCAAGTGCAGCAGGAGCTCGCCGCGGTGGGCGCCGGCGCTGCGTCAGCGACGGCGGTGAACACCTTTAAAAACGACGTACTGAGCGGACTCAATCAGAACGACCCAGTGTTCCAAACCCTGGCTGACGCCGGCACAGCACAGCAGCTTGCTCAGGTCAGCGAACAACTCAAGCCGGACGTCAATCGCGGCGCCCTGGACGTGGCGTTGTCGGGCCAGACCGTGGTCAACGGCGCGATCTTCAACCGCCTCACCGACCAGCGCGAAAGCCACCAAGTCGGCGGCGTGTGGGTGCAGGGCCTGAGCAGCAACATGGACCAGGACGGGCGTGGCGGCAACAACGGCTACTCGGCCAACAGCAGCGGCATGGCCGTGGGTGTGGACGGGCGCTTGAACGACACCACCACGTTGGGCGTGGCTTACAGCTACCTTAACTCCAACATCCATTCCGACCTCGGCAACAAGACCGATGTGGAGGGCCATGCGCTGTCGCTGTACGGCAACTGGTCGCTGCAAAACTGGTTCGTCGACGGCAGCCTCAGCTATGGCCATAACGACAACGACAGCAAACGCCATATCGCCGGCACCACAGCCAAGGGCAGTTACGACAGCAATGTGCTGTCTGCCAGTGTGATCGGCGGCTACAGCTTCAAGCCGTCGCAGGCCGTGGTGATCGAGCCGCGTGTGGCAGCGCGTTACGCCAACGTGCGCATGGACGGTTTCGACGAGAAGGGCTCCTCGGCCGCGCTGAGCACCCAGTCGCAACGCTATGAAGTGGGCGAGCTGGGCGCTGGTGTGCGCTTGGCGGGCAACTTGCCCATGGGTGCCGGTAGCTTGCAGCCGGAAGCAACCTTGATGGCGTATCACGACCTGATGGGTGATCGCGTCGCACAAACCTCCAGCTATGTGCTCGGCGGTTCTGCGTTCACCGTCACCGGCGCTTCGGTGGCGCGTGACAGCTATGAAGCCAGTGTCGGCGTGAACTACCAGGTGTCGGACTTTACCGTGGGTGCCAGCTACACCCGCCAGGCCCGCAGTGGTTTTGATGCCGATGGGGTCATGCTCAAGGCGCGGTACGCGTTTTAAGTATTACGGCCGATAGAAAACGGCATCGGGCTGCGGTTCTCCCACGTAGCCCGAGCCAGACTTTTAAATGTGCTCAAGGAAGTAACCCATGAAAAAGACCTCACTCTTAATCCTCGCCCTGGTCTTGGCCGGCTGCCACTCCACTGCCAGGAACTCCTCGCCAAGCCTGCTGACGGACGGCGTCCAGTTGCAGCAGAAAAAGGTCGAGGTGGACGCCGAACACGCCAAGGTCATCATGAAGGCAACCGGTTTTACCTATCCGGTGCAGTTCTCCGTACGCCGTAGTTCCGATGCAGATCAGCGTCCGGAAATCCTCGGGACGGTGGTGGATTCCGGCCGTGGCAAGGTATTCGGCTGGATCGCCAAGATGAACGAAGTGGGCAACAGCGCCGTCGCCAAACGCTTCCCGCAGTTGGAAGTGCAGGCTGACCCGGGGCAGCCCTTTGAAGTGATCGGCGAGTCACGGGTCTACAACGCCAACTATGTCGGCCTCGTCAAAACCTATGTGTATGAGTGCGGCCCCATGAGTTCGACCTTCAAGCCTGAGAAGCAAAAGGTTTACCTGGTGGAATTCGTGATTATCGGGAAGGGCTGTGAGCAGCATGTGTATGACGTAACTGCGCCTAACGAGCGTGTCCCGGTGGCGACTGTGGCAGCGACGGGAAATATTCCGTCGCTCTAAGTTGCTTTAACCCGAATCGCCAGCCCCTTGCGTCTGACCTTGTGAACGGATCATTCATTCACGAGGTTCAGCCCATGTCCCGTCCTCTTCTGCTGTTACGCCCTGCCGCCCAAGGCTTCACCGTGACCCTGCTGGTGGCGCTTGCCGGGTGTGGGCTCTCTTCATCCCGTGACGTGGCCAAGCCCGCTGAGTCGGCGCCTGTCGTGGAGGTGCAAAGTGAGCCCGCCAGCGTCCAGGGGGCCATGGTCAAGCGGATGGTTGCGCCTGCACCGATGGCGTCGCGATTGGTCATGAACGACTCGATCGCCATGCAATACCAGACCGAGCCTCGGGAGCACTATCAGAACCTCCCGGACAACCCGATTCGCAGCGTTGCCGAAACACCGGTCTCCACCTTCAGCGTCGATGTCGACACCGGCAGCTATGCCAACGTACGACGTTTCCTCAATCAAGGCAGCCTGCCGCCCGAAGGTGCTGTGCGACTGGAGGAGATGGTCAATTACTTCCCTTATGACTACGCCTTGCCCACCGACGGCTCGCCCTTTGGCGTGACCACTGAAGTGGCACCGTCACCCTGGAACCCCCACACCCGACTGTTGCGCATCGGCATCAAGGCCTCGGACCGCGCGGTGGCAGACCTGGCACCGGCCAACCTGGTGTTTCTGGTGGACGTATCCGGCTCGATGAATCGCCGCGAAGGCCTGCCGCTGGTCAAGAGCACCCTGAAACTGTTGGTGGATCAATTGCGCGACCGGGACCGCGTCTCGCTGGTGGTCTACGCCGGCGAATCGCGAGTGGTGCTCAAGCCCACCTCGGGCCGGGACAAAACCAAAATCCGCAACGCCATCGACCAACTCACCGCCGGCGGCTCCACCGCAGGCGCGTCGGGGATCGAAATGGCCTACCAAATGGCACGCGAAGGGTTTATCGACAAAGGCATCAACCGCATCCTGCTGGCCACCGACGGTGACTTCAACGTAGGCGTGAGCGACTTCGACAGCCTCAAGCAAATGGCGGTCGACCAGCGCAAAAGCGGCGTGTCCCTGACCACCCTCGGCTTCGGTGTGGATAACTACAACGAACACCTGATGGAACAACTGGCCGACGCTGGTGATGGCAACTACGCCTATATCGACAACCTGCGCGAAGCCCGCAAAGTGTTGGTAGATCAGCTCAGCTCGACCCTCGCCGTGGTGGCCCGGGATGTGAAGCTGCAAGTGGAATTCAATCCGGCGCAGGTCAGTGAATACCGATTGCTCGGCTATGAAAACCGCGCCCTGAAGCGTGAGGATTTCAACAACGACAAGGTCGACGCCGGCGAAATCGGTGCAGGGCATACAGTGACCGCGTTGTATGAAATTGTCCCGAAGGGTGAACAGGGTTGGCTGGAGCCACTGCGCTACGCATCGGCGGCCAAGGCTGACGGTAAAACTGATGAGTTGGCGATGTTGCGGGTACGCTACAAACCAGCGGAAGGCGGCAACAGCCGACTGATCGAACACCCGATCAGCAACCCGCAGAGCGGCAAACCCAGCGACGACCTGCGCTTCTCTGCCGCCGTGGCCGCCTTCGCCCAGCAACTCAAGGGTGATGGCCGCTACACTGGCAGCATGAGTTTCAAGGACACGGCCGCACTGGCCCGTTCCGCACGGGGCGACGACCCTTTTGGTTTGCGCGGCGAATTTGTGCAACTGGTCGAATTGGCCCAGAGCCTCCAGGCCCCGGCCAGACACTGATCCACCTCAAAGGAGTACGCCACCTGATGGATTCACCCAGCGACGAAGCCCTGCTGTCCCGCTACCGCAGCGGCGACGGTGCAGCGTTCGAGGCCCTGTACGCGCGGCATCGACAGGGCCTGTACCGTTTTCTGGTGTCCTTGAGCAACAAGGCCGAACTGGCCGAGGAAGTGTTCCAGGACACCTGGCTCAGCCTGATCCGCAGCACCAGCGAGCCACAGGGGCGGGCGAGTTTTCGCACCTGGCTGTTCCAGATTGCCCGCAACCGCCTGATCGACCACTGGCGCAAGCACGGCATCCACAACCCGCTGCACGACAGCTACGATGAGCAGCTTCACGGCCAGCCCGACGACAGCGCCGGGCCTGAGCAACTGCTGAGCCTGAGCCGCGACCAGGCGCGCCTGGACAGCGCGTTGCAAGACTTGCCCGAAGATCAGCGCGAAGTGTTCCTGCTGCGCCTGCATGGCGAGCTGGAAGTGCCACAAATCGCCGCGCTCACCGGCGCCCCACTGGAAACGGTAAAAAGCCGCTTGCGTTACGCCCAGCAGAAACTGCGCCGACTGCTGGCCGAGGAGGTACCCGCATGACTGACCCCCGACATACCCAGGACTCGAACGACGAGCTGCTGATCGAGCATTTCCGTCAACACACCAGCGGCGAGCCGCCGGCTTCCCTGGACGCCTTCATCCTGGCCACCGCCCACCGTGAAGCACCGGTGCGGCAACCCAGCCTGTGGCAGCGTTGGTTACAGGCCTGCCAACGGCCGCGCTGGCAGATGGCGTTTGCCACCGTCGCGGGTGTGGCCCTGATGATTGGTTTGGTCACGCGCTCGCCGGTGCCGCAGCCGGAGTTATCCACAGGCACTTACGCGGCCGCCCCGCAGGAACTGGCCCGCCCGGCCCCGGCTGCCGCGCCGATGGCTCGATTCTCCGTGGCTCCGCAGGCTGACAGTGCGCCGCAGGTGCAGGCAGAAGTCGCGGGTTCGCTGGCGGATGAGCCGGTGGCGAAGATGAGCAAGCGCGCGGCTGTTGTGCTGCCGTCATTGGAGCAAGGGCTGCAGGAAATCCTGCGGTTGCGGCAGGCGGGAGAGGCCAAGGCGGCGGATGAGAAGCTGTTGGAGTTGCACAAGCGCTTTCCCAAGGAAGACTTGCCGGCGCGGTTGGAGGTGTTGCAGAAACCCTGAATCGACGCCCACAAAAAAGCCCCAGGCCTTTCGACCTGGGGCTTTTTCATCTGTATCTGGTGCACCCGGCGGGATTCGAACCCACGACCCCTGCCTTCGGAGGGCAGTACTCTATCCAGCTGAGCTACGGATGCTTGTGCGGGCGACATCATACCCATGTCGACCTTGGGCGTCCATGCCGCTTTTCGCCCGGCCGCCCGTAGGAATACGCGCCGCTGACGCCCTGTGCCGGGCGTCTCGGCGCAATAGGGCGGAACTCGCCCGAAACACGCTGATCAGAAAAATCGAGCAAATGCGCCGTTTTCGTTCTTTTTTTCGAACAGACTATTGCCCTGCACCCCCATTGATCCTAGGATTCGTTTGAGATTTCAAACGCTCCTGCCTGGGTGCTGAACCGCACATTTGTCCTTTCGTGCGCTATTTACGTGCTTGCGCCCAGTGAATGATTTCCCTGACGGCAGCCCTCAAGGCGCCTTTCAACAACTCTAATTCGCTCCGCGCGTGCGCGGTGCTGTTAAGGAAAGCCGACATGCAGCTCAAAGACACCCAGTTGTTCCGCCAGCAAGCCTTCATTGATGGCGCTTGGGTCGATGCGGACAACGGTCAAACGATCAAGGTCAACAACCCCGCTACCGGCGAAATCCTCGGTACCGTGCCAAAAATGGGCGCCGCCGAAACCCGTCGCGCCATTGAAGCAGCTGACAAGGCCCTGCCGGCCTGGCGTGCACTTACCGCCAAGGACCGCGCCAACAAGCTGCGCCGCTGGTTCGAGCTGATCATCGAGAACCAGGATGACCTGGCTCGCCTGATGACCCTGGAACAAGGCAAGCCGCTGGCCGAAGCCAAGGGCGAAATCGTTTACGCCGCTTCGTTCATCGAGTGGTTCGCCGAAGAAGCCAAGCGCGTCTACGGTGATGTGATTCCCGGCCACCAGCCGGACAAGCGCCTGATCGTGATCAAGCAACCAATCGGCGTTACCGCTGCCATCACGCCGTGGAACTTCCCGGCCGCGATGATCACCCGTAAAGCCGGCCCGGCCCTGGCTGCCGGTTGCACCATGGTGCTCAAGCCTGCGTCGCAAACCCCGTTCTCCGCGTTCGCCCTGGCTGAACTGGCCCAGCGTGCCGGGATTCCGAAAGGTGTGTTCAGCGTGGTCTCCGGCAGCGCCGGCGATATCGGCAGCGAGCTGACCAGCAACCCGATCGTGCGTAAGTTGTCCTTCACCGGCTCCACCGAAATCGGTCGCCAGCTGATGGCCGAATGCGCCAAGGACATCAAGAAGGTTTCCCTGGAACTGGGCGGCAACGCGCCGTTCATCGTGTTCGACGACGCAGACCTGGATAAGGCCGTCGAAGGCGCGATCATTTCCAAGTACCGCAACAACGGCCAGACCTGCGTCTGCGCCAACCGCCTGTACATCCAGGATTCGGTGTACGACGCGTTCGCCGAGAAACTGAAAGTGGCGGTGGCCAAGCTGAAGATCGGCAATGGTCTGGAAGAGGGCACCACCACCGGCCCGCTGATCGACGAGAAGGCCGTGGCCAAGGTTCAGGAGCACATCGCTGACGCCCTGAGCAAAGGCGCGACCCTGTTGGCTGGCGGCAAGGTGATGGAAGGCAACTTCTTCGAGCCGACCATCCTGGTCAACGTGCCGAAAGATGCTGCCGTGGCCAAGGAAGAAACCTTCGGCCCACTGGCGCCGCTGTTCCGCTTCAAAGACGAAGCCGAAGTGATCGCGATGTCCAACGACACCGAGTTCGGCCTGGCTTCCTACTTCTATGCCCGCGACCTGGGCCGTGTGTTCCGTGTGGCTGAAGCCCTGGAATACGGCATGGTCGGCGTCAACACCGGGTTGATCTCCAACGAAGTGGCGCCGTTCGGCGGCATCAAGGCTTCGGGCCTGGGCCGTGAAGGCTCCAAGTACGGGATCGAGGACTACCTGGAAATCAAATACCTCTGCCTGGGCATTTAAGCCCGGCAAGGCATTGTTGCAAACGCAAAGGGCACGAGAGCGCTGTCCCTTTGCGTGTTTCACCCCGTTATTCGTAGTGGCCGGGAAAGCTGTGGCAGTCGATCATCGCATGCTGCCGTAGTTGCCTCCCCGCCACGTATTCCTTGGACCACGCCACCCGATGAGTGGCGAATGAGGACTTTATGAGCAAGACCAACGCATCCCTGATGAAACGCCGCGAAGCCGCTGTACCACGCGGTGTTGGCCAGATTCACCCGATCTTCGCCGAGTCGGCGAAGAACGCCACCGTGACCGACGTTGAAGGTCGCGAGTTCATCGACTTCGCCGGCGGTATCGCCGTGCTGAACACCGGCCATGTGCACCCGAAAATCATCGCCGCCGTGACCGAACAGTTGAACAAGCTGACTCACACCTGCTTCCAGGTACTGGCCTACGAGCCGTACGTTGAGCTGTGCGAAAAAGTTAACGCCAAGGTCCCGGGTGATTTCGCCAAGAAAACCCTGCTGGTCACCACCGGTTCCGAAGCGGTAGAAAACGCCGTGAAGATTGCCCGTGCCGCCACTGGCCGTGCCGGCGTGATCGCGTTCACCGGCGCCTACCACGGTCGCACCATGATGACCCTGGGCCTCACCGGCAAAGTCGTGCCGTACTCGGCCGGCATGGGCCTGATGCCAGGCGGCGTGTTCCGCGCGCTGTTCCCGAACGAACTGCACGGTGTGAGCGATGACGACTCCATCGCCAGCATCGAACGCATCTTCAAGAACGATGCCGAGCCGCGTGATATCGCTGCCATCATCATCGAGCCGGTGCAGGGCGAAGGCGGTTTCTACGTCGCGCCTAAATCCTTCATGAAGCGCCTGCGCGAACTGTGCGACAAGCACGGCATCCTGCTGATCGCCGACGAAGTGCAAACCGGTGCCGGCCGTACCGGTACTTTCTTCGCCATGGAACAGATGGGCGTTGCCGCCGACCTGACCACCTTCGCCAAATCCATCGCAGGCGGCTTCCCGCTGGCCGGTGTGTGCGGCAAGGCTGAATACATGGACGCCATTGCTCCGGGCGGCCTGGGCGGCACCTACGCCGGTAGCCCGATCGCTTGCGCCGCGGCCCTGGCCGTGATGGAAGTGTTCGAAGAAGAGCACCTGCTGGACCGCTGCAAGGCTGTGGGCGAGCGCCTGGTGACCGGTCTGAAAGCGATCCAGGCCAAGTACCCGGTGATCGGCGAAGTGCGTGCCCTGGGCGCGATGATTGCGGTCGAGCTGTTCGAAAATGGCGACAGCCACAAGCCGAACGCCGCTGCTGTCGCTTCCGTGGTGGCCAAGGCGCGTGACAAGGGCTTGATCCTGCTGTCCTGCGGCACCTACGGCAACGTGTTGCGCGTGCTGGTTCCGCTGACTTCGCCGGACGAGCAGTTGGACAAAGGCCTGGCGATCATCGAAGAGTGCTTCTCCGAGTTGTGATCAAAAGTTGACCTGATCGACAAAAAACCCGCTTAGGCGGGTTTTTTTGTGCCCGATGAACGGTATTCAGCCGTTGTTCATTGTACGCAGGCGGCTCCTTTGTCTAAGGTGCTGGTATTGCCGATGGAGCGTGCTGGATGACTGCTGTTGATTTACCGGCTGTACCCCGTGTGTTGATTGCCGAGGCCGACCCTTGGTCCCGAGATCTGCTCAAGCAGGTGTTGCTGAATGTGCGCTGTGACGCACGGCTGGATGTGTGTGCCGATGGCCAGCGGGCCACCGAGTTGCTGCGTGACAAACCCTATGACCTGATCATTGCCGATTGGGAGCTGCCCGGCGTCGATGGCCTGAGCCTGTTGCGCAGCGTGCGCCTGCAACGGCGTACGCCGCTGTTGCCGTTTATCCTGCTGAGTACCCGCAACGACAGCGCCAGCGTGCGCGAAGCCTTGCCCCTGGCACCGACCGCGTACCTGACCAAACCCCTGAACATGGAAAGCCTGACCCAGCGCCTGCAGGACTTGCTGTTGAACGAAGGTGAGACGGTGTATTGCGAAGTCCCGGCCCTGGCGCCGGGCATGACCTTGCCGGTGTTTCTGGAGCGCCGCCGGGAAGCCTCCGACGGCGCGCCGCTGCGGGTCGACGTGCAGGCTGCGGTGCAACATAGCCTGGAGCCGGAGGGCCTGGACCTCAAGCGCCTGGAAGAGCAGGTGCGCATGGACCCGCAGATTACTGCCGTGTTGATCGCCGCCGCCAACAGCGCCGGCCATCACGGTTCGCCGGTACAGACCCTGGGCATGGCCCTGCACAAGCTGGCGGCGGGGCAGAGCATGAACCTGATCCTGGGGCTCGCCCTCAAGCACAACGTGGTACTGAGCGACCCGAGCCTTGTGGATTACGCCGAGCGTCATTGGCAGCTGTCCCAGCGTACCGCCGACTACGCCCGCAGCCTGGCGCGCATGCTCGACCTGGATCACGAGCGCTGCTACAGCGCCGGGATCCTCCATCGCCTTGGCGACCTGGCCTTGCTGCGGTGCCTGCAAGACTGGCTGCTGGGCGGTGGCGAACTGGATGATGAAGCGATTGGCGAGTCCCTCTACACCTTCGGCGCGGCCTATGGTTCGGCACTGCGCACACGCTGGCGCCTGCCGCTGGAGTTGCGCCAGTTGATCGCGGCGATTTATTCGCTGGAGGGCGGGGTGTATTCCCGCGAAGCGCTGGTGATGAACCTGGCGGCGCAACTGGCGCGGCTGACCGAGCATGAAGGCGTCGAGGCATTGGCGAAAGGCAAGACGGCACGCTTGCTCAAGGTGGGTTTGCCGGAATTGACGCGTATGCGCAAAACCTAGCAGGCGATGCGTGCCAGTGTGGGAGCTGGCTTGCCTGCGATAGCATCATCCCGGTACAACCGACATACCGAGGTGCCTGCATCGCGGGCAAGCCCGGCTCCCACAGGTAATCGTGTAGCGTCAGCCGGGGAGCACGCGGTTTTTGCCCTGGCGCTTGGCCTCGTACATGGCCGCGTCAGCGCGGGCAAACAGGCTGTCCACGTTGGCGTCCTCGGCGGTCAGGCTGGCCAGGCCCTGGCTGACGGTGACCGCAAAGCTCTCACCGTCGTGGCTGAAGCTCAGCTGCGCAATCTCGTGCCCCAGGCGTTCGGCCACCTGCATTGCCATCTCCGGGGCACAACCGGGCAGTATGGCGGCGAATTCTTCGCCGCCAATGCGCCCGAACAGGTCGCCACGGCGCAGAACTCCCCGACCGCTCTCGGCGATACGCTGCAACACCTGATCGCCTTCCAGGTGGCCGTAGGTGTCGTTCACCACCTTGAAGTCATCGATGTCCAGCAACAGGAACGCCAGGGGCGTGCCTTGCAGGCAGGCGCGTTCAAACTCGTGGTGGGCGCACTCGAAGAAATGCCGGCGGTTGCTGCTGCGGGTCAGTACATCGGTGGTGGCCAGACGGTGCAGCTCGAGCTCCAGCTGCTTCTTTTCGGTGATGTCTTCGGCTATGCCTACCACGATCACCGGCTGGCCGGGCTCGGCCTGCTGGTTGATGTAACACTTGTCGCTGAGCCAGCGGATCTGCCCGTCGGCGGTGATGATGCGGTACTCGCGGTCTTCCACGGCGCCGCTGTGCAGCACCTGGGCCAGGCTGTGCTCGGCGTAGTCGAGGTCTTCGGGGTGGATGCTGTTGCGCCATTCCCGATAGTCGGTCAACAACATGCCCGCCGTACGTCCGAAAACCCGCTCATAGGCCGGGCTGACGTACAGCACGCGGCGAGTGTCCCACTCGATTGCCCAGAGCACGGCATTCACACTGACCAACAGCGAACTCAGCAGTTGCTCGCGTTCACTCAGCCGTTCCACTTCGCCCTGGGCATGCATCAGGGCCAGCAACGTAGCGGCGGCTGCCGGTCGTGGGTGTTCGAGGACGGGGGTGTCGGTGAAGGTCTTTTCGTGGACCATCGGCACAACTCTCTCTGGGCAGGCCGCGGGGTTGGGCAGCGGTCACAACAAGGGCCGCCGGGATGGCGAAGTGTTGTTTGAGAGGGGGAATTTGCTGCGAAGTTCCGTTATCAGCGCCGATTAGAGGCGACCAAGAAATGGCGCCAGAAACATGTAGGAGCGAGTTTGTTGGGGGGAGGGGCTTGCTGTGGGGAAGGAGTTGCGGTGGGGAGGGGGCTGCTGTGGGGAAGGAGCTGCTGGGGGGAAGGAGCTGCTATGGGGAGGGAGCTTGTTGTGGCGAGGGAGCTTGCTCCCGCTGGGCTGCGTAGCGGCCCCAAAATCTTGGGAGCGCTGCGCACTCCAGCGGGAGCAAGCTCCCTCGCCACAGAAGCTCCCTTGCTACAGCGAGCTTCCTTGCCGCAGCGAGCCCACTCCCCACAGCAAGCTCCCTTGCCACAAAAAATCGGCTCGCTACAGCCGTATCAGGCCGCGGCAGGCCGCAGCGAATAGGTCTTCAGCTGATGGGCAAAGTCCCGCAGGGATTGAATCCCGCTCGCCTCGGCCTCGTGCACCCATTCCTTGATCGCCGCCAGCATGTCGTGGCCGTTGGTGCTGGTTTTCAGCCAGATCTGTTGCAGCGCCAGGCGCTTCTCGTAGATCACTTTCAGGGCCTGGCTGTGTTCCAGCATGCTCTGGATGCGCACGTGGTGGCGGTCATCCAGCAGGCTGGTCTCCCGCGACAACAGGCGCTTGGCGCGATGGAATTGGTGGCGCACCGAGTGATCGACCTTTTCCAGTTCCTGCTTGACCAGCGGGCCAATCACCAACTTGCGGTACTGGGCCATGATCTGGAAGCGGTTGTTGAGGATCGCCATCGCGGTATCCATGTCCAGGCTGCCCTTGCCTTCGACCCGGTGGGCGATCGGCGCGACCCGTTGCACCTTGGCCAGGCGCAGGAAGCTGAACACTTTGATCCAGGCCCAGCCCAGGTCGAACTCCCACTTCTTCACCGACAGCTTGGCGGAGTTGGGGTAGGTGTGGTGGTTGTTATGCAGCTCTTCGCCACCCACGATGATGCCCCAGGGAATCAGGTTGGTCGCCGCGTCGCGGCATTCGAAGTTGCGGTAGCCGATGGCATGACCCAGGCCGTTGATTACGCCGGCAGCCCAGAACGGGATCCACATCATCTGGATGGCCCAGATGGTGATGCCGATGGTGCCGAACAGCAGCAGGTCGATCACGCCCATGATCGCCACGCCCAGCAGCGGGTACGGGGTGTAGAGCTTGCGCTCGATCCAGTCTTCCGGGCAGTTCTTGCCGTAGATGCGCAGGGTCTCGGGGTTCTCGGCTTCGGCGCGATACAGCTCGGCGCCTTTGCGCAGCACGGTGGACAGGCCCTTGATCACCGGGCTGTGGGGATCGTCGACGGTTTCGCACTTGGCGTGGTGTTTGCGGTGGATAGCGGTCCACTCGCGGGTGTTCTGCGCCGTGGTGAGCCACAGCCAGAAGCGGAAGAAGTGTTTCAGGCCAGCATTGAGCTCCAGGGAGCGGTGGGCTGAATAGCGGTGCAGATAGACCGTGACCCCGACAATGGTCACGTGGGTCATCAACAGAGTGACTGCCACCAGTTGCCAGGCCGACAAGTCAAGAAAACCGTTGTACCACATAGGCTGTATGGCCCTCAGATAAAGAAAAAACCAGCTTGCGCATTATCACTAAGCCTACAGATAAAACCAGCCGCCCTTTCAGATAGGAGTGACTGGATGTTTCTTATTCTATAATCCGTAACCTTTGTAGGGCGAATCTGGTTTTTTAGTAAGGATTACTGAACATATGCTGTTTTCATACCGAGGTGCCCTGCGTGCCGGGCTGATGTACCTGCTGGTTTCGATTGTGTGGATTCAGCTCAGCCATCAGGTATTGATCAACTTTATCGATGAACCCGTGGAGCTGGGCCGCTGGCTTCAGATACGCGGTTACCTGTGGGTCAGCCTCAGTGCCCTGGCGATCTACCTGCTCTGCGCGCACTTTGCCCGGGCGAACCTGATCCAGCAGCCACTGAAGGAAAACCGCGAGCGCCTGCGCCAGGCCGCCGCCGTGTTCGATTGCACCCGCGAAGGGGTGCTGGTCACCGATGCCCAGGGGCTGATTGTTCACGTCAACCGGGCCTTTATCGAAATCACCGGCTACCAGTGCGAAGACGTGCTGGGGCGCCAGCCGAGCCTGTTCAAGTCCGGGCGCCACTCGGCCAGTTTCTACCAGGCGATGTTCGAGACGCTGGAACGTGACGGTGAATGGAGCGGTGAAATCTGGAACCGCCGTAAAAGCGGCGAAATCTACCCACAGTGGCAGACCATCCGGGTGATCCGTGATGAGCAGGGCCATATCAGCCACTACGTCGCGGTGTTCTCCGATATCAGCGCCATCAAGCACTCCGAGAGCGAGTTGGCGCACCTGGCCCATCACGACCCGCTGACCGACCTGCCCAACCGCCTGCTGTTCACCGATCGTGCCGAACAGGCCCTGGCCTCCGCGCAGATCCATAAACGTGGCTGCGCCTTGCTGCTGCTCGACCTCGACCATTTCAAGATCATCAACGACAGCCTCGGCCATAACGTAGGCGACCAGTTGCTCAAGGCCGTCGGCGAGCGCCTGCAAGGCCTGTTCGGCCCCGGCGTGACCCTGGCGCGCCTGGGCGGTGACGAGTTCGCGGTGCTGGCGGAAAGTTGTCCACAGGTGGGCCAGGCCGCCGCCCTGGCGCAACGTATTCTCGACGCGATGAAAGAACCGGTCATCTTCGACGGCCATCAACTGTTTATCAGCGTGAGCATCGGGATCAGCCTGTTCCCCAGCGACGCGCTGAGCGCCGAGCAACTGCTGCGCAACGCCGACTCCGCGTTGTTCAAGGCCAAGAGCGCCGGCCGCGAAGGCTATGCCTTGTACACCGAAGAGCTTACCGCCCACGCCCAGCACCGCGTGGAAATGGCCGGTGAACTGCGCCGCGCGCTGGATCAGCAGGAGCTGCGGGTTTACTACCAGCCAGTGCACGACCTGCAAGACAGCCGAATGATCGGCGTCGAAGCCCTGGTGCGCTGGCAGCACCCGGAGCGCGGGCTGGTGCCGCCGGGGGAATTCATCCCGATTGCCGAGCGCACCGGACTGATTGCCGACATCGACGCCTGGGTCATGGACCAGGCCTGCCGCCAGATGTGCCAATGGCTGGCAGACGGCGCACCGCTGACGTTTCTCGCGGTGAATGTGTCCAGCCGCCTGTTTGCCCGGCGTGAGCTGTATGAGCAAGTAGCCAAGGTGCTGCACGACACGGGGCTGGATCCGGCGCTTTTAGAGCTGGAAGTCACCGAAAGCGCGGTGATGGAAGACCCGGAAGTCGCCCTTGAGCAAATGCATCGCCTGCGTGAGCTCGGCTTGCGCCTGGCCATCGACGACTTTGGCACCGGTTATTCATCGCTGCTGCGGCTCAAGCGCTTGCCGGTGCAGAAGCTCAAGATCGACCAGGGTTTTGTCGCCGGGTTGCCGTGGGATGAGGACGATGCGGCGATCGTGCGGGTAGTGATCGCGTTGGCGCAGAGCATGGGCATGCAGGTGCATGCCGAAGGTATCGAGCAGGTTGAGCAGGCGCGGTTTCTATTGGAACAGCGCTGTGACCTGGGCCAGGGGTACTGGTTTGGTCGGCCGATGCCGGCCAATGAGCTGGATTGGGCGAGGGCGCCGACAATTCGTTAACCACCGCCTGTCCTGATTTCAAACAGGGCCAAAATGTGGGAGCGGGCTTGCTCGCGAAGGCGGTGGGTCAGTCAGCAAATCTGTCACTGACCCACCGCCTTCGCGAGCAAGCCCGCTCCCACATTTGGATCTCCACACGGCTTTATTTCACGGGTCGTCTCGCCAAACCCCTCGCAACCCCACGTCCCATCAGAAAATTCTTTCTGGTTATATAAACATTCTTAAATAGTATTTTTAAGAATATCCGCGCTTATCTACTATCGCCCTCACGCCGCAAGCAGTGCCGCCACTGCGAGGCACTTCTCATTTCAGGAGCACGACCATGAGCGCATCTCTACGTAGCGTTGACGGCCAGGACGAAGCAGCCATTTTGCGCGAGATCCAGAGCGCCCTGCGCGATCTGCGGTTTGGCGCGGTGGAAATCACTGTGCACAACGCCCAGGTAGTACAAATCGAACGCAAAGAGAAATTCCGTTTGCAGAACCCGGGCAACAAACCGAGCTGAGCAACACCGGCGATTCGATTGCAAGACCCGCAACTATAAGAAAAAAGCCAACACCCAAGAATTTCAGGAGCCTTCTATGTCGTCGATTCGCCGTTATGCCCTGGCAGCACTGGCCAGTGCCGTGTTTGCCGGTTCCGCTGTTGCCAAGGATTACGAACTGCTCAACGTGTCTTACGACCCCACCCGCGAGCTCTACCAGGACTACAACGCTGAATTCACCAGCTTCTGGAAGCAGTCGCACCCGGGTGACAACGTCAAGATCCAGCAATCCCACGGTGGTTCGGGCAAGCAGGGCCGCGCGGTAATCGACGGCCTGCGCGCCGACGTCGTGACCCTGGCCCTGGCCGGCGACATCGACGAAATCGCAAAACTGGGCAAGACCCTGCCGGAAAACTGGCAAACCCGCCTGCCGGACGCCAGCACCCCGTACACCTCGACCATCGTGTTCCTGGTACGCAAGGGCAACCCTAAAGGCATCAAGGATTGGGGCGACCTGATCAAGAAAGACGTGTCGGTGATCACCCCGAACCCGAAAACCTCCGGCGGCGCCCGCTGGAACTTCCTAGCCGCCTGGGCCTACGGCCTGAAAGCCGGTGGCAGCGAAGCCAAGGCCCAGGAATACGTGAAAGAGCTGTTCAAGCACGTGCCGATCCTCGACACCGGCGCGCGCGGTTCGACCATCACCTTCGTCAACAACGGTCAGGGTGACGTGTTGCTGGCCTGGGAAAACGAAGCCTTCCTGGCCCTGAAGGAAGACGGCGGCGCCGACAAGTTCGACATCGTTGTACCTTCGCTGTCGATCCTCGCCGAGCCGCCAGTGGCCGTGGTCGACAAGAACGCTGAGAAAAAGGGCAATACCGAGATCGCCACCGAGTACCTCAAGCATCTGTACAGCCCGGCTGGCCAGGAGATTGCGGCGAAGAACTTCTACCGCCCACGCGATGAGAAAGTCGCCGCCAAATACGCCCAGCAGTTCCCGAAACTGGACCTGGTGACTATCGACAAAGACTTCGGCGGCTGGAAAACTGCCCAACCGAAATTCTTCAATGACGGTGGCGTGTTCGACCAGATCTACTCGGCGCAGTAAGCAAAATCAAACTGTAGGAGCCAGCTTTCTGTGGGAGCCGGGCTTGCCCGCGATAGCATCACCTCGGTGTAACTGATACACCGAGGTGCCGGCATCGCAGGCAAGCCAGCTCCCACAGAAGCTCGCTCCTACAGTGGTATCTACCCGCTAACCAAGGACTCTTATGTCGCGTCGTATCTCCCCCGTCATACCCGGCTTCGGGCTGACGCTGGGCTACACCGTGGTGTACCTCAGCCTGATCGTACTCATCCCCCTTGCGGCGATGTTTGTACATGCCGCTCAACTCACCTGGGATCAGTTCTGGAACATCATCTCCGCACCGCGTGTGCTGGCGGCGTTGAAACTGAGCTTCGGCACTGCGTTGTATGCCGCGATCATCAACGGCGTGATCGGTACCCTGCTGGCATGGGTACTGGTGCGCTACACCTTCCCCGGGCGCAAGATCATCGATGCGATGATCGACTTGCCGTTCGCCCTGCCCACCGCCGTCGCCGGTATTGCACTCACCGCGCTGTACACGCCCACTGGCCTGGTAGGCCAGTTCGCCGCCGACCTGGGCTTCAAGATCGCCTACACCCCCCTGGGCATCACTCTCGCGCTGACCTTCGTCACGCTGCCATTCGTGGTGCGTACCGTGCAGCCGGTGTTGGCCGATATCCCCCGGGAAATCGAAGAAGCCGCCGCCTGTCTCGGCGCCAAGCCCCTGCAAGTGTTCCGCTACATCCTGGTACCGGCGCTGCTGCCTGCCTGGTTGACCGGCTTCGCCTTGGCGTTTGCACGAGGTGTCGGTGAGTACGGTTCGGTGATCTTCATCGCCGGCAACATGCCGATGAAAACCGAGATCCTGCCGTTGCTGATCATGGTCAAGCTCGACCAATACGACTACCACGGCGCCACGTCCATCGGTGTGCTGATGCTGGTGGTTTCCTTTGTCCTGCTGCTGCTGATCAACTTGCTGCAGCGGCGCATCGAACACCCATAAGGAGGCGCGGAACATGTCCCAATCGTCTATTTCCGCCGCGTCCTCGGCCAACGCTGCCCGTCGTGGCAGTGCGGTGTCCCGACGCATCCTGATCAGCCTTGGCTGGCTGGTGTTCTTCCTGTTTTTGTTGCTGCCGCTGTTTATCGTGGTGTCCCAGGGCCTGAAGAATGGCCTGGGTGCGTTCTTCACCGCGATCCTTGAGCCGGACGCGCTGTCGGCATTGAAACTCACGGTGATCGCCGTGGTGATTTCGGTACCGCTCAACGTGGTGTTCGGCGTCAGCGCCGCCTGGTGCGTGAGCAAGTACTCGTTCCGTGGCAAAAGTATCCTGGTGACCCTGATCGACCTGCCGTTCTCGGTATCGCCGGTGATCGCCGGCCTGGTCTACGTATTGATGTTCGGCGCCCAGGGCTTCTTTGGCCCGTGGCTGCAGGACCATGACATCCAGATCGTGTTCGCCTTGCCGGGCATCGTGCTGGCGACCATCTTCGTCACCGTGCCGTTCGTGGCGCGTGAGCTGATCCCGCTGATGCAGGAGCAGGGCACCCAGGAAGAAGAGGCCGCGCGCCTGCTGGGCGCCAATGGTTGGCAGATGTTCTGGCATGTCACCGTGCCGAACATCAAGTGGGGCCTGATCTACGGCGTGGTGCTGTGTACCGCGCGGGCCATGGGTGAGTTCGGTGCGGTGTCGGTGGTGTCCGGCCACATTCGCGGCGTGACCAACACCTTGCCGCTGCACGTCGAGATCCTCTACAACGAATACAACCACGTCGCCGCGTTTGCCGTCGCGAGCCTGTTGCTGATCCTGGCGCTCTTCATCCTGCTGCTCAAGCAGTGGAGCGAGAACCGTATCAACCGCCTGCGCAAAAGTGCTGGTGAGGAATAAGTCATGTCGATCGAAGTCCGTAATGTCAGCAAGAATTTCAACGCCTTCAAGGCCCTGAACAGCATCAATCTGGACATCCAGAGTGGCGAGCTGGTGGCGTTGCTGGGCCCGTCCGGCTGCGGCAAGACCACCCTGCTGCGGATCATCGCCGGTCTCGAAACCCCGGATGCCGGCAACATCGTGTTCCATGGTGAAGACGTCTCCGGCCACGACGTGCGTGATCGCAACGTCGGCTTTGTGTTCCAGCACTACGCGCTGTTCCGCCACATGACCGTGTTCGACAACGTCGCGTTCGGCCTGCGCATGAAACCGAAAAACCAGCGCCCCACCGAAAGCCAGATCGCAGTGAAAGTCCACGAGCTGCTGAACATGGTGCAGCTCGATTGGCTGTCGGATCGCTACCCGGAACAACTCTCCGGCGGCCAGCGCCAGCGTATCGCCCTGGCGCGCGCCCTGGCGGTAGAGCCGAAAGTGCTGCTGCTGGATGAACCCTTCGGCGCCCTGGATGCCAAGGTTCGTAAAGAACTGCGCCGCTGGCTGGCGCGCCTGCACGAAGACATCAACCTGACCTCGGTCTTCGTGACCCACGACCAGGAAGAAGCCATGGAAGTGGCGGACCG
Source organism: Pseudomonas sp. G1002 (assembly GCF_013385455.1). Classification (NCBI taxonomy): domain Bacteria; kingdom Pseudomonadati; phylum Pseudomonadota; class Gammaproteobacteria; order Pseudomonadales; family Pseudomonadaceae; genus Pseudomonas; species Pseudomonas sp. G1002. The sequence goes on along the minus strand of NZ_JACAPY010000030.1, from coordinate 13,322 downwards.
CATCGTGGTGATGAACAAGGGCGTGATCGAGCAGATTGGCTCACCGGGCGAAGTCTACGAAAACCCGGCCAGTGATTTTGTTTATCACTTCCTCGGGGACTCCAACCGCCTGCATTTGGGTGAAGACAAGCACGTGCTGTTCCGCCCGCATGAAGTGTCGCTGTCGCGCCATGAACTGGAAGACCACCACGCGGCTGAAGTGCGTGATATTCGCCCGCTTGGCGCGACCACCCGGGTGACCCTGAAGGTCGAAGGCCAGAGCGAACTGATCGAAGCCGAAGTGGTAAAAGACCACGACAGCCTGACGGGTTTGGCGCGGGGCGAGACGTTGTTCTTCAAGCCCAAGGTCTGGCAAAAAGCCTAAAAGCGCCGCAAAACCCATGTGGGAGCGGGCTTGCTCGCGAATGCGGTGGTTCAGTCGGTACATCCGGTGACTGACACTCCGCTTTCGCGAGCAAGCCCGCTCCCACATTTGGATCTCCAGTGTTGCTCAGGCCGTGGCGTTCTTGTGCCGCACGGCCACGGGCCCCGAGCGCTCTTCAATCTGCCGCTTCAGGTCATGCCGCAGCCCCACCAGGAACGCCAACTCCGCCACCACGAACAACGGCCCCACGATCAACCCGGACACGTCATCGACAAACGCCGGCTTGCGCCCCTCGTAGTAATGCCCCACAAACTGGATCACCCAGCCCACCACGAACATGCCGATGCCACTGCTCAGCCACACCAGCGTGCTTTGCGCCGCCAGCACATGCCCGGCCCACACCGACAGGCCCATCAGCACCGTCATCAGCACGCCGAGCGCCAGTTCCAGGCGCAGGTAGAACCATGCCGAAAGCAGCGCCACTACCACCGCGGGCGACAGCCACAGCCCGGCCACCGTCCATTCGGGGCGTGACAGCAGCACGGCCACGGCCACGACGATCAGCGGGATGCCGATAAAGTGGCTGGCGATATTGCGCGGGTCGCGGTGGTAGGCGGCGTATTGACTGAGATGGTCGACGAGGCTTTTCATTGTTGTTCCTCCTGTAGGATGTTTGATCATGCCCTGTAGGCCCACGACACACTGTCAACTGGCCGACAATCTTCGGAGTTCGCATGGATGTAGAGAAATGGCACCCACGGCTGGCCACCGGTCACTGGTACAGCCATCTGCCTGCTGATCTACAGAATAGCTTGCTGGCCAGCGCCCGGTTGCGGCAGCTGACGGCGGGGCAATACCTGTTCAAGCGCGGCGATCCGCCGTGTGGGTTGTATGCGGTGCTGGAGGGCTCCCTGCGTATCAGCGCGGTGAACGAGCAGGGCAAGGAGGCAGTGTTGAGCCTGGCGGAGTTGCCATACTGGTTCGGCGAAATCTCATTGTTCGACGGGTTGCCCCGCACCCACGATGCCTGCGCCGTCGGGCCGTGTACGTTGCTGCAGGTACCGCAGCCGGCGTTGCTGCACATTCTTGAACAGACTCCGCGTTACTGGCGCGACATGGCCCTGTTGATGAGCCAGAAACTGCGCCTGACCTTTATCAATATCGAGCAATTGAGCCTGATGCCGGCGTCGGTGCGGGTGGCGCACCGCCTGCTGATGATCGCCGAGGGCTATGGCGACATCGAGCAGGCCCGGCAGGTGCTGCAACTGCCCCAGGAAGACTTGGCCGCGATGCTGAGCCTGTCGCGCCAGACCACCAATGCGTTGCTCAAGGACCTGCAAGGCCAGGGCATCGTGCGCCTGGGCTATGGCGAGATCGAAATCCTCGACCCGCAACGTTTGCGCGAGGCGGCGCATGCCTGAGGGTGGTAGCCTGCGTTCACGATTATTCGAGGTGTGTTATGCGCGTCCTGCTAGTGGAACACGAGTCAGAGGCGGCCGAGGCGATGGGCCGCAGTCTTGAAGAGGCCAGCTACACGGTGGAGGTGGCGGCCAATGGCATGGCGGCCCTGCGCTTTGTGGAAAGCACCGAATACGACCTGGTGATCCTGGATGTGATGCTGCCGGGGCTGAATGCCTGGAAGCTGCAGCAGGCGATCCGGTTGAAGGGTGAGACGCCGATGTTGTTTTTGACCACGCCGGACGGGATTGAAGATCGGCTGCGTGGGCTGGAATTGCATGAGGATGACTATTTGCTCAAGCCGTTTGAGGCCCGGGCGTTGGTGGCGCGGGTGAAGAAGGTGTTGCGGCGGGATCGCGGGCGCTGACTGATCTGGCTTTTGTGGTGTTTGATCGACCGCTTTCGCGAGCAAGCCCGCTCCCACATTTGACCGAGTACATCCTTTGGAATGCGGTCAAATGTGGGAGCGGGCTTGCTCGCGAAGAGGCCCTCGCAGCCGCCGCAACTCCAGCTACCTCAACCCATCCCGAAACTGCCCCGGCGTCATCCCTGTCCAGCGCTTGAACGCCCGGTTGAAGCTGCTGGTATCGGCAAACCCCAGCAAATGACTGATCTCCGCCAGCGAACACTCGGGATCCCGCAGATGCAGCAGCGCGAGGTTCTCCCGGCATTCGTTCAGCAGCGCATCAAACCGGCAGCCCTCATCCGCCAGATGCCGCTGCAAGCTGCGCAAGCTCAAATGCAACGCCTGGGCGATGCGCTCGGCGCTCGGCTCACCGTCAGGCAACTGCGCCTCAATGGCCGAACGCACCTTGCGTTCCCAGGTCAGCGGCCGCAGTTGCGCCAGGGTGCGCTTGAGCACGGTTTCATTGTGCTCGGCCAACTCGGGGTTGGCATCGTCCAGGTGGCTGTCAAAGTCCCGGGCCGCAAATTCCAGACGGTCTTCCTCGGCGGCAAAAAACACCGGCGCGCGAAATACCGTGTGCCACGGCTTGGGATCAGCCGGCTCGGGCCGCCGCAGGTACACCGCCAGCGGCGCGTACTCCCGGCCCAGGCGATTGCGGCAGGTGCGCACGTAAATCGCGGCGAACGCATCAATCGCCTCAAACGCGGGTGCGGGTGTACCGGCGGGCTGTTGCAGGCGAAAGCGGTAACGTTCGCCCTCCCGGCTAAGCTCCAGGCTCAGTGCGTCGCTGACCACCTGGTGATAGCGCACGATCCGCTCGAACACTTCCCGCAGGCTGCCGCTGGCCACCAGCGCATAACCCAGCGCGTGAAAGGTGGTGGGGCTGACAAACCGCGACACCCGCAAGCCAATCGCCGGGTCGCCGCTGGCCTGTACCGCCAGTTCCCACAGGCGCGTGGTGGCCGATAGCGGGTAGCGCGCGTTCGGATCTTCCATCAACTGCGGGTCGAGCCCGGCCTGGGCACACAGCGCGGCGCTGTCGAGGCCCAGGGCGTCGAGCTGCTTGCGCAGGGCGCGGGTCCAGCTGGCGAGAGAGGTCGGTTCGGTCATGTTGATTGGCGCTTGCGGTCAACAGGTTGGCGTGTGGGGCTAGCGTCCCGCCAGATCGCATAGGGCAGGATGTACGCATCAATAAGACAGAGGATGGAAGCATGGACGGTACTTCTGCAAGCCCCCGGCAGATGAACGCACAACAGCGTTCAGCGCATATTCGTGAAGTGGTGCTGGCCGAGGGGCTGTTATTGCGCCAGCGCCACCCCTGGCTGCTGCATCAGGATGCGTTGGGCGCGGGCATCCTGGCCTTTGCCCTGGTGGGCATGCTGGGTTCGGCGGCGCTGTATATCACCGGGCACATGGCGTGGTGGGTGTGCCTGCTGCTCAACGCGTTTCTTGCGTCACTGACCCACGAACTGGAACACGACCTGATCCACAGCATGTACTTTCGCAAGCAGCGCCTGCCCCACAACCTGATGATGGGCCTGGTGTGGCTGGCGCGGCCCAGCACCATCAACCCTTGGGTACGACGCCATATCCACCTCAATCACCACAAGGTTTCCGGCAGCGAAACCGACATCGAAGAGCGCGCGATCACCAACGGTGAACCGTGGGGCCTGGCACGTTTGCTGATGGTCGGCGACAACATCATGTCGGCACTGATCCGGGTGCTGCGCGCACCATCCTGGAAGCACAAGCTGGGCATTCTCAAGCGCACGGCGCTGGTCTACGCACCGCTGGCGCTGCTGCATTGGGGCGCGTGGTATGTGTTCCTCGGCTTTCATGCCGCCAATGGCATCGCCAGCCTGCTGGGCGCGCCGATCGACTGGTCGGCCAACACGCTGGCGGTGATGCACATCATCGACATCGCCGCCGTGGTGATCATCGGCCCCAACGTGCTGCGTACCTTCTGCCTGCACTTTGTCAGCTCCAACATGCACTACTACGGCGACATCGAGCCGGGCAACGTGATCCAGCAAACCCAGGTGCTCAACCCGTGGTGGCTGTGGCCGTTGCAAGCGTTCTGCTTCAACTTCGGCAGCACCCACGGGATTCATCACTTTGTGGTCAAGGAGCCGTTCTACATCCGCCAGATGACGGTGAAAACGGCGCACAAGGTGATGGCTGAGATGGGCGTGCGCTTCAACGATTTCGGCACGTTTGCCCGGGCCAATCGGTTTGCGCGCCAGGAGGGACGGCTGAGCGAACTCAACCCGGTGGAAAGGACAGCGATCTGAGCAAGCGTCCCGGTCACCCTGGGGTGACCGGGTGCGATTTACTGAATGGCCTGGTAGAAGTTCACCTGTGCTTCATCCAGGTACACGAGGATTTTCGCCGGCAGGCGCTCGGTGGGTTTCGCCGGGCCGAAGGCTTTGTAGAGCGTTTCGAAATGCGCGTGCAGGTCCGCGACGCTTTCCCACTGTTCGTTGAGAAAGAACCGGTTGGGGTTCTCTTCATCCTTATGCCATTGATAGACCACGGCCTTGTCGTGCTGGTGGGTGAGCTTTTGTGAAACGGCCGCTACATCACGATAGAACTCGGCCTGTTTGCCTTCTTTGATGGTGCCGCTGAAAACCAGGTAGAGCATGTTGGAATCCTCGGTTTGGGGAGATTGCAGAACATCTGCATCGCCAAACTAGCCTCAGTGAGCAGGCCCTTGTAGCCAGCACGCCGCGAATTCAGAATTCGTAAAAGGCCTCGGAATCGAACGGCCGTCTTTGCCCGGTCAGGCCCATGCGTTGCAACACCAGCGCTACCACCGCAGCGGTAACCCGATGGAACGACAAGTCTGTCACCCCTAGTCGAACGACGCGTGGACCGCTCGCGAGATTTGTTTTGCCTGCAGCTTGGTGAGTCACCGTCATGATTTTTTCCCTATGCTAAAAATCGCCCTGGAACTCGGCGATCATGAACTCGACGAAAGCCCGAGCCTTGGATGAGATCAACCGCGCGCTGGGGTAGATCGCCCAGATATCCCGGGTTTGCTCCAGGACACAGGACGGCATGATTTCCACCAATGCGCCGCTTTCCAGTGAGGGCCTGACGTTCCACTGTGAAACAGAGACGATGCCGAGCCCACCCTCCGCGGCAAGCCGTGCGCTTTCGCCGCAATTGACTCTGAGCGAACCACTGATTGCCGTGACTTTGTGTGACTGGGCACCCACGAAACGCCAATGGTCCTCGTCGCCCAGCAGGATGCAGGAATGATTGACCAGCTCCGCAGGTGAAGTCGGTTCGCCATGCGCCTGGAGGTAGGCGGGTGCCGCACACAGGATGCGTCGGTCGCAGCCGAGCTTGCGCGCCACCAGGGATGAGTCCTTCAGGGCGGCGATGCGGATTGCCACATCAATCCCGATCTCGGTCAGGTCCTGCATTTGATCGGACAGTATCAGGTCGATCTTCAGCTTCGGGTTGGCGTGCAGGAACCGGGTAATGGCCGGCATCAGGCACATCCGCGCGAAGGACCCGGGGGCGGATACTCTTAACACCCGCTTGGCCACGTCCTTGCCTTTCACCGCGACCAGATAGGCCTCGTCCACGGCTGCCAGCACCCGGATTGCATGGGGCAGAAACAGCGCACCGTCTTCGGTCAGGCTGACCTGACGGGTGGTGCGATGCAGCAGGCGCATGCCCAGGTACTCTTCAAGCTTCGCCAGTTTGTGGCTGGCCACCGAGGGCGCGAGTCCCAGCTCCCTGCCGGCTGCGGTGATATTGCCCAGCTCTGTTGATCGCATGAACAGGTTCAACGCATCAATATTCATGCTTCGGCGCCGCTAGTGTGTGGGCGCCGGCGCGGCATCGATCTTCACGCGCAGCAGGCTGTAGGGTTTCTGGCGCAAGTCTTTGCCTGCGTGAAAGATGCTTTGGCGGTGCAGCTGATTGGCGATGAAGTACAGGTAGCCATCAGGACCGATTGACAGTGTGTCGGGCCAAAGCACACGCGGATCATGGACGATGGTCTGCCATTGCCCGTTCGCCAGCCGTTTGCGCACGCTGTTGTTTTCGTAGTCGCCGGCATACACGGCCCCCGAGGCGTCGGCTTCAAGCCCGTCCGAGGCGCCTTTTTCCCCGAGGTCTTTGACCGCCATTTCGAGCCGTGCTTCGCTGACTGTCTCGTCACGCAGCAGTGCCGTGGGGATGGCGTACAGGTGCCGACTCGACAGCGGGCAGAAATACAAGGTCTGCCCATCAGCCGACAGGGCGATGCCGTCCGAAGCCACGGCAAAAGGCTGGGTGCCGCCTTTGGCATCCCGCACTTTCAGGACCTGGCCTTCGACCGTGGGTACGAAGTTCGGGTCGACCGAGGTCGAGGGTGCACCACTGAGCCGGCGTATGGCCGTGCCACTGGCGATGTCCATGACGATGATCGCGCCCGGGCCGGTAAGTGAAGAGTCGGTGATATAGATCACGCCTTGGTCACCCACGCGAAAATCAAAGCGCATGTCGTTGACGTAGGTGCCGGGCAGCATGACGTTTTTCGGGAATACGAGGGTCTTGACCACCTTGTTGGTGGCGAGCTCAACTGCGACGAGCTTGGCACCACCTGGCTGTGGAGGCGAGAAGCCAGGCGCCGCGGTGTCCAGTATCCAGAGGCGTCCGCGCCCGTCGGCCACCACGCTTTGTACGCTGATAAACCCTTTGGCCGGGTCTTTGGGGTTGGCCTGGTTTATCGCCTGGTCAGGGTAGGGTACGACTTTGCCGTCGCGCAGTTCTGCGACGGTAAACGGCACCTCGTCGCCCCAGCGAGGAAAGTTGACAAAGATGCGTCCGGTCTCGGTAACGCTCACGCCGGTGGGCATGGCATCGTGGAAGGCGTGCACCTGCTCGATGGTGCCAACGCTCTGATCGGCGGGCAGGTTCGCCGGCATGGAAGCCTGGGCGGCGGTGCCGGTGAGGGCTGCTGCCAAGGCAAGGGCAGTCCAACTGATTGGGTATTTCAAGTACATGGCAGGGCTCCAGGTTTTTCTGTTCTGGAGCCAATGGTGTCGGTTCCCGGCAGGCGAAAAAACCCGCTGATTGCCGATAACAGTTTCATTGAAATCAAGAGAATGGACTGCCGCGCGCAAGCCTGGTTTTTAATTGCGGGCGAGCAAGCTTGCTTCAGCAGAGGGGGTATCCACGGTGATCAGGGTTTCGATCATCGCCTTCGCCGCCGGCGACAAGCGAAACCCGGTACGGCTGATGATCCCGCAGCGGTTGTTCAAACTGTCGAGGCTGTGAGGCACGTTGCGCCAGTGCAACACCGTCAGTGCGCCACGGGCAAAGTCTTCGGCAAACGCATCCTCGGCACCCAGGCCAATCGCGTTGGACTGGTGCACGATGGCTGCCAGCGCCGCAAACTGCTCCAGTTCGATAGCGGGAGAAAAGTCGACACGCCCGCTCAGGTTGGCCAGTAGCTTGCGTACCCCGGGAGCGATCAGCGGTGTGGCCAGCGGGTAGTCAAACAAGTCGTTGGTCGAGAGGCTGTCCTTGGCCAGTAACGGGTGCCCGGCGCGGCAGAAAAATACATTGCGCCGGGGTGTCAGGGCCTGGGTCTGGAAATTCGGATCGGCCTCGAAGTGGCGCACATCGGCGATGAAGAACTCGATCTCTTCGCGACTCAAACTGCGTCCGAGTTTTTCCCAGTTATCCACATGCAAACCGCTGCGTACTCGTGGATGAGCGCCGACAAACCGTGCGATCGCTCCAGGCACCAGGTTCACCGCCGCCACGGCATCGCAGCCAAAGCGCAATTCGCCGGCGTCGAGCTTGGTCATGCGGGTGACTTCGTGGCTCAGCCGCGCCGCCCCCTGAACGAGCGACAAGGCATGTTGCAACACCACCTGGCCCTCGGGAGTGGGGCGCAGGTCTTTGTGGGCGCGGTCCACCAGCACACAGCCAAACTCCTGTTCCAGGCTTTGGATGCTGCGGCTGAACGCCGGCTGGGTAATGCCCATGGCGTCGGCGGCGCGAACAAAACTGCGGTACTCGTTCAGAGCAATGAAGTAGCGCAGTTGGCGAAGGTCCATGGAGTTTTCCGGCGTCCTGAAGGAAACCGCGATTCTAATCGCCTCGCTTATTCCGCAAAAGAATGTTCATTGTTTTATCTAGATTCAAATTGCATATCCATAGAGCCTGTGCGGTAGGTGGCCGGGCTGAACACCCGGGTGAGTATCAGCATCGCCACCACCGTCAGCGTCAGCACCATCCAGGCGCTTACGAAACTGCCAGTCAATTCCCGCAGCCAGCCGGTCAGCCACGGTGATACGGCGTTGATCAAAAAGCCCACGCCCTGGACGAACGCCGCCAGTTGGCCGGCCTCCCGTGGGTCGCGGCGGTGATCCAGGGTCAGCAACAGGCTCAGGGCGAAACACGCTCCCAGGCCGAAACCGATCAACGCCACCCACACGTGGGGGAATTCCAGCGGCGCCGTCAGCAGGCCGATATAGCCCACGGTCTGGGCCAGCAGGCTGATGCTCAGTAACGGTCGACGATCAATGCCACGTTGCGCCAGGGCCGGCATCAGCAGCGCGGCGATCACCTGGAAGATCGTCATGAACGCCAGCAGCGAACCACTGGGCAGTACGCCCCAACCCAACTGCTGATAGTAGGCCGGCAGCCACGCGACCATGCTCATGTAGCCGCAATTCACCAGGCCGAAATACAGCGCCAGCAACCACGCCCGACGGTTGCGCAGGCCCTGGAACGGCGCCGTCACCTGCGGGTTTTTCGCCGCACCCAATGGCAGCCACGCCCACAACAATAGTGCGCCCAGGGCCGGTAGCAGCCAGATCCCAAGCCCCGCCTGCCACTGCTGGAAATGCCCCGCCACCAACGGGCTGAGCAGGGCGGCCAAGCCACCGCCGCCCATCAGCGAAGCCGAGTAAACCCCCATCGCCAACGGCACGCGCTGGTGAAACTGGCGCTTGATCATCGCCGGCACCAGCGCCTGGATCAGCGCCACACCCGCACCGCCGAACAGCGCCGTGGCCAGCAGCGCCGGCGCCTGGCCAAACAGCCAGCGCGCGAGGCACGCCAGCAGAATCATCATCAAGCCCAGGGCGATTCCGCGACGCTCCCCCAGCCTCGCCTCCAGGCGCACCCCCACCAACGCCACCAGGCCCATGCAGATCACCGGCAGGCTGGTGAGCAGGGCGCTGCTCTGGAAACTCAGGCCGGTGGCCAGACGGATTTCCCCCAGCAACGGGCTGATGGAACTGAGGATCGGTCGCAGGTTCAGGCCGAGCACCACCAGCAAACCCCAACCGGCGAGCCTGCCGGCGAATGAATTATTCAGCGTCATGCAGGGCCTGCCACTCGCGGTAGAGGGCTTGCATCGCTGCCTGCGGCAGGTGCTGCACGGGCAATTTTTGCTCCGCCAGCGGCAGCGCCAGTTGCTGGTAGATCGCTGCTGTGGACAAACCAAAGGGCGCCGCCACGTCGTTGCTGGCAGCGAACACCACGCGGGATATGCCGCACAGGTGCATCGCACTCAGGCACATCGGGCAGGGCTGGCCGCTGGCGTAGATCACACAACCGTCGAGGCGCGGGCCGAGTTGTTGGCTGGCGGCGCGGATGGCGAGCATCTCGGCGTGGGCGGTGGGGTCCTGGCTCAAGTGGATTTCGTTTACCGCTTCCACCAGCACCTTGCCGTCGCGCACCAAGACCGCACCAAACGGGCGGCCACCGGCGGCTACGTTGGCCTTGGCCAGTTGCACGGCGTGATGCAGATGCTGTTGATCGTCAGTCATGGAAAACCCCTCGTGCGCAATGAGGCGTGAAGTATGGGCAGCCACAGGGGTATTCTGAAATTAAATATAACCATGCCAATCAGTGGCAAATGGAATGGTGAGCCCATGTTCGATCCTGTGTTGTTGCGCAGCTTTGTTGCCGTCGTCGATTGCGGCAATTTCACCCGCGCGGCCGAGCGGCTGCACTTGACCCAGTCCACGGTCAGCCAACAGATCCGCCGCCTGGAAGATGCACTGGGCAGCCAGGTACTCGACCGGGATCAGCGCCGCGTGGTGGCCACGGTGGAGGGCGAGCGCTTGCTGGCGTATGCGCGGCGCATCCTGGCGCTGCACGAAGAGGCGGCCGACGTGCTGATCAATCAGCAGAGCGATGGCGTGTTGCGCCTGGCGGTGCCCGAGGATTTTGCGGCCGAGCGCCTGATGCCGCTGCTGTCGGCGTTTGTGCAGGCTTATCCCCGGGTGCGCCTGGAGGTCACCAGCGGCTTGGGGCCGGAGTTGTTGCGGGATTATCGCGGCGGTGAATTCGACGTGCTGCTGGTCAAGCAAATGGGTGACAGCGATGACTGCCTGGTGTCCTGGCCGGAGCCGTTGTGTTGGGTCGACAGCCGCAGTTCGCCGTCCCTGGGACGTGATCCGCTGCCGCTGGTGGCGTTTCCCGCTGGCGGCCTGTACCGCAATGAAATGCTGCATCACTTGGAGGTAGGCGGCTGGCGCTGGCGCATCGGTTATTCCAGCGCCAGCTTGGCCAGCGTGTGTTCGGCGGTGGCGGCGGGACTGGGGATCAGCCTGTTGCCGGTGCGGGTGGTGCAGCCCGGGCATGTGGTGTTGGGCGCAGACAGCGGTTTGCCTGCGGTGCAGGGCGTGCGGCTGGCGCTGTATGGACGCAACGGCCTTGGTGCGGCCGGGCAGGCGTTGCTACGCCAATTGCAGGATTTGTGTGCCGGTAATCCACGCTGAGCCATGCCTTCAGTGAATATTTTGTATGCCTCAAAAGCATTGAGATTTTCCCCCTCGGCGCCAGGCCGCGCAGGACGTGGCTTCAGCGTATCCGGATGTTTCGGTTATTCAATTTAGATCTATCTATAACTTTAAAGATTACTTTAAGAGATAAGCGTCTGCCCCCGATGATTCAGCCCTCGACGGCCGCCAAGGCAGGCCCGTCGGTTTTTTTGCTTAAGACCGCAGGGGAGTTAATCAATGGGCAATGTCCAGACCGCCGCCAGTGCACAAGAGGCGCAGTGGCGCCACGCACCGGGTGGTGAGTTGGTCGACCTTGGCCGGCCGCATCGCGCGCCGTTGGGGCAGTTGCGTACGCAGAAAACCCCGAAGGGTGTGTTGAGTCGGCGTGAAGCGATCCTGTTGGGGATTCTCGCGCTGGCCTTGCATGGCGCGGTGATCTATTGGGTCAGCCAGAAGCCAACCCCGGTGCTGCCGATTGTGCCGCCGGAAATCCCGCCGATGACGATCGAATTTTCCCAGCCGGCTCCGCCGGTTGTGGAGCCGCCGCCGCCTGTACCGCCACCGCCGCCGCCACCGGTTGTCGAGCCACCGCCGCCGGTGGTTGATGAATTGGCCGCCAAGCCGGCGCCGAAAAAGATTCCGAAACCCAAGCCGGTGCCAAAGCCTGTGCCCAAGCCCGCACCGAAACCGGTAGCCGAGCAGCCGCCCGCGCCGCCTGTACCCGCGCCACCGGCTCCAGCACCGCCGGCACCGCCTGCGCCCGCGCCGGTCACACCGGCCTCGGCCAACGCCGCGTACCTGAAGAACCCGGCGCCCGAATACCCGTCACTGGCCCAGCGCCGGGGTTGGGAAGGCACGGTGCTGTTGCGGGTGCATGTATTGGCCACCGGCAAGCCGGGTGAGATCCAGATTCAGAAAAGCAGTGGTCGCCAGCAACTCGACGAAGCCGCACTGGCTGCCGTGAAGCGCTGGAGTTTTGTACCGGCCAAGCAGGGTGATGTGGCCCAGGACGGCTGGGTCAGCGTACCGATCGATTTCAAGATTCATTAATTATTGGATGCGGTGTGTTGGACACATCGCGACCTGCACAGAGGGAAAACATCATGGCATTAGCATCTCCAACTGAATCCATCGAAAGCGCGGTGATCTGGCTGCTGGTGGTCTTTTCGGTCGCTACCTGGGGCCTGGCCCTGCTCAAGGGCGTCCAGTTCGGCCGCCTCAAGTCCCAGGATCGCAAGTTCCACAAACAGTTCTGGGCGGCATCCAGCCTGGACTCGGCCGCTGAACTCGCTGAAACCAAACCCGGCGCCGCCGCTCGTGTGGCCCAGGCTGGTTACGCCGCGATCCAGGTCGGTGAAGCGCCACACGCTGCTGACCTGAGCCAGGCGATCAACCATCAGGACCGTCTTGAACGCGCTTTGCGCCAACAGATCGTGCGTGAGCGTCGCTCCCTGGAAACCGGCCTGGCCGTGGTTGCGAGTATCGGCAGCACCTCGCCGTTTATCGGCCTGTTCGGCACTGTGTGGGGGATCATGGAAGCCCTGAAAGGCATCAGCGCCGCCGGTTCCGCCAGCCTCGAAACCGTGGCCGGGCCGATCGGTGCGGCACTGGTTGCCACGGGTGTGGGTATTGCCGTCGCGGTGCCGGCGGTGCTGGTCTACAACTACTTCCTGCGTCGCCTGAAGCTCACGGCTGCTGACCTGGACGACTTCGCCCACGACTTCTACAGCCTGGCGCAGAAGAACTCGTTCCGCGTGCTGCTGCACCCGACGCTGAGCAAGGCCGGTGCCCAGGGTGGCGCGCAAAAAGTGAAGGAGGCGTCCTGAGATGGCCTTCTCCACGCAAGACAGTGATGAGGTGCTGAGCGAGATCAACGTTACGCCGCTGGTGGACGTGATGCTGGTGCTGCTGGTGGTGTTTATCGTCACGGCGCCGTTGTTGACCAATGCGATTCCGATCAACTTGCCCAAGACCGAGGCGGTGGCCCCGGTGGAGCAGAAGGACCCGCTGGTGGTGAGCATTGATGCGGCCGGCAAACTGTTTATCAACAAGGATGAAATCCAGCCGGATTTGCTGGAGTTCAACTTGCAGTCGGCCAAGGCCAAGGACCCGGATGTGCGGGTGCAACTGCAGGCTGATGATGGAGTGAACTATGGCGAAGTGGCGCGAGCCATGGCGTCGATCGAGCGCGCGGGGATTACCAAGCTGTCGGTGATTACTGCACGTTAGTTTCAAATGCCTCGACAATTTTTTTGGCCGTCTCCTTGGCAGGGTGCGGCCTTTTTTTTGCTTTGGGGGGAGTACATATCCGTTATTTAGGTAACGGCTACTTATGGTTCCGCTCTTACAG
>NZ_JACAPY010000003.1:3159-40323 GCF_013385455.1 Pseudomonas sp. G1002 | reverse complement strand
CGGAGTGAGGGAACACCGAGCCTAGGCGAGGTGCCGACAGGCGGGGCAGAGCGCTTTGGTTACTTTGCCGCTTTTGCAAAGTGACTCGCTGTAAGAGCGAAACCATAAGCCGCCGTTACCTAAATAACGGATAAACACCCCTCACCCCCCCTTCAACTCTTCAATCATAATTTCCCGCATCCGAAACTTCTGGATCTTCCCCGTCACCGTCATCGGAAACTCATCCACAAATTTGAAATGCTTGGGCATCTTGAAGTGCGCAATCCGCCCCTTGCACCACGTCTGCAGCTCAAGCTCATTAGCCACATGCCCCGGATGAAACTTGATCCACGCCACAATCGCCTCACCGTAACGCTCATCCGGAATCCCGATCACCTGCACATCCGCCACCGCCGGATGAGTAAAGAAAAACTCCTCCAACTCGCGCGGGTAAACGTTCTCGCCACCACGAATGATCATGTCCTTGTTACGCCCGGCGATGCACACGTACCCATGTTCATCCATGGTCGCCAGGTCGCCGGTGTGCATCCAGCCCGCCTCGTCGATAGCCTCACGAGTGCTGTCAGGATTATTCCAGTAACCGAGCATCACGCTGTAGCCACGGGTACACAGCTCCCCTACCTGGCCCCGAGCAACCGTGTTACCGGCGTCATCGATAATCTTGCTTTCCAGCTGTGGCTGGGTCCGGCCAACCGTCGTAACACGCCGCTCAAGGTCATCATCCGGCCCGGTCTGCAACGACACCGGGCTGGTTTCCGTCATGCCATAGGCAATCTGCACCTCACTCATGTGCATCTCGCCGATAACCCGGCGCATCACCTCGATCGGACAAGTGGCGCCCGCCATGATCCCGGTGCGCAGGCGCGACAGGTCGAACTCGGCGCGGCGCGGGTGATCAAGCATGGCGATAAACATGGTAGGCACCCCGTATAGCCCGGTGGCCTGTTCTTCGGCGACGGCAGCCAGGGTCAGCAATGGGTCGAAACCGTCACTCGGGTAGATCATCGTGGTGCCATGGGTGATGCAGCCCAGGTTACCCATCACCATGCCAAAGCAGTGATACAGCGGCACCGGGATCACCAGGCGATCTTGCGCCGTCAGGCCCAGGCTTTCGCCAACCATGTAGCCGTTATTGAGGATGTTGTGGTGACTGAGGGTGGCACCCTTGGGGAAGCCGGTGGTGCCGGAGGTGTACTGGATATTGACGGGTTGATCGAAGTGCAGGCCGGCCTGGCGGATCTGCAATTGCTCGGGCGGGACGCCTGCCCCGAGGGCCGCCAATTGCGACCAGGGCGTAAACCCCGGGGGCGGGCTGGGATCAAGGCTGATGATGCCGCGCAGGTCAGGTTGAAGCTCCTGCAACATGCCGTGGTAATCGGAGGTCTTGAACGACCCGGCGCACACCAACCACTGGCAACCGGATTGCTTGAGTACGTACTCCAATTCACTGCTGCGATACGCCGGGTTGATATTGACCAGAATCACGCCGATTTTGGCGCTGGCGACCTGGCTGATGCACCACTCGGCGCAGTTGGGGGCCCAGATGCCCAAGCGGTCGCCGGCCTGCATCCCCAAGGCCAGGAACGCACGTGCATGCAAATCAACCGTCTCTGCCAGTTGCCGCCAGGTGTAGCGACGCTGTTGATGGCCCACGACCAAGGCTTCGCCGTCGGAGTAGCGCGAAACCGTTTGATCAAAGGCCTGGCCGATAGTCATGGCCAGCAAGGCCTTGTCCTGACAGCCGCGGCTGTAGCTCTGATTCGATTGATCCATAACGACCCCTGTTGTCTTTTTTGTAGGTTGACGTAAACGTAAACTACGATTGACAGGCCCGCAACGCAAGTTTACGTTAACGTAAAGGTGATCGCCCTCCCCGGCGTATTGGCCATACAAAAACAACGCTAGAAGGTGCCCGTCCATGAGTTACCCCTCCCTGAACTTCGCCCTCGGTGAAACCATCGACATGCTGCGCGACCAGGTGCAGTCCTTCGTGGCCAAGGAACTGGCGCCGCGCGCTGCGCAGATCGATATCGACAACCTGTTCCCCGCCGATATGTGGCGCAAGTTCGGCGATATGGGCCTGCTGGGCATCACCGTGCCGGAAGAATACGGCGGCGCCGGCCTGGGCTACCTGGCCCACGTGGTGGCCATGGAAGAAATCAGCCGGGGCTCGGCTTCGGTGGCGTTGTCCTACGGCGCGCACTCCAACCTCTGCGTCAACCAGATCAACCGCAACGGCACCCATGAGCAAAAACTCAAATACCTGCCCAAGCTGATCAGCGGCGAACACATCGGCGCACTCGCCATGAGCGAGCCGAACGCCGGCTCCGACGTGGTCTCCATGAAGCTGCGCGCCGATAAACGCGGCAGTGTGTATGTGCTCAACGGCAGCAAGACCTGGATCACCAACGGCCCTGATGCCAATACCTACGTGATCTACGCCAAGACCGACCTGGAAAAGGGTGCCCACGGCATCACCGCGTTTATCGTCGAGCGCGACTCGAAGGGCTTCAGCCGCAGCAACAAGTTCGACAAGCTCGGCATGCGCGGCTCCAACACCTGCGAGTTGTTTTTCGATGACGTCGAAGTGCCGGAAGAAAACATCCTCGGCGCACTCAATGGCGGCGTGAAAGTGCTGATGAGCGGCCTCGATTACGAACGCGTTGTGCTGTCCGGCGGCCCGACCGGGATCATGCAGGCCTGCATGGACCTGATCGTGCCCTACATCCATGACCGCAAGCAGTTCGGCCAGAGCATCGGCGAGTTCCAGCTGATCCAGGGCAAGGTCGCCGACATGTACACACAGCTCAACGCCAGCCGCGCCTACCTGTACGCGGTGGCCCAGGCCTGCGAGCGCGGCGAAACCACGCGCAAGGACGCCGCCGGCGTGATCCTCTACAGCGCGGAACGCGCTACCCAGATGGCCCTCGACGCGATCCAGATTCTCGGCGGCAATGGCTATATCAATGAGTTCCCGGCTGGCCGTCTATTGCGTGACGCCAAGCTGTATGAAATCGGTGCCGGCACCAGTGAGATCCGGCGCATGTTGATCGGTCGCGAACTGTTTAACGAAACCCGCTGAACGGAGCGCGCACCATGGCTACCCTGCACACCCAGCTCAACCCGCGCTCGGCGGAATTCGCCGCCAACAGCGCGGCGATGCTCCAACAGGTCGACGCCCTGCATACCCTGCTCGCCCAGGTGCAGCAAGGCGGCGGCGCCAAGGCCCAGGAGCGGCATACGTCGCGGGGCAAGCTGTTGCCCCGCGAGCGGATCAATCGCTTGCTCGACCCTGGCTCGCCGTTCCTTGAACTCAGCCAGCTGGCGGCTTATCAGGTGTACGGCGAAGACGTGCCCGCTGCCGGGGTGATTGCCGGGATTGGCCGGGTGGAAGGCGTCGAGTGCATGATCGTCGCCAACGACGCCACGGTGAAAGGCGGCTCGTACTACCCGCTGACCGTCAAGAAACACCTGCGCGCCCAGACCATCGCCGAGCAGAACCGCCTGCCGTGCATCTACCTGGTGGACTCCGGCGGCGCCAACCTGCCGCGTCAGGATGAAGTGTTCCCGGACCGCGAGCACTTCGGACGAATCTTCTTCAACCAGGCGAACATGAGCGCCCAGGGCATCCCGCAGATCGCGGTGGTGATGGGCTCCTGCACTGCCGGTGGTGCCTATGTGCCGGCGATGGCGGACGAAGCAATCATGGTCCGCCAGCAAGCCACCATCTTCCTCGCCGGCCCGCCGCTGGTGAAGGCGGCGACCGGTGAAGTGGTCAGCGCCGAAGACCTGGGCGGTGCCGATGTGCACTGCAAGATTTCCGGGGTGGCCGACCACTATGCCGACAGCGACGAACATGCGCTGGCCCTGGCTCGGCGCAGTGTGGCCAACCTCAACTGGCGCAAGCTGGGGCAATTGCAACAACGCACGCCGCTGGCGCCGCTTTATAGCAGCGAAGAGCTGTACGGCGTGATTCCGGCCGACGCCAAGCAACCGTTCGATGTACGCGAGGTGATCGCGCGATTGGTGGACGGCTCGGTGTTCGATGAATTCAAGGCGTTGTTTGGCACCACACTGGTGTGCGGCTTTGCGCACCTGCACGGCTATCCGATTGCGATCCTGGCCAACAACGGCATCCTCTTCGCCGAGGCCGCGCAGAAAGGCGCGCACTTTATCGAACTGGCCTGCCAACGCGGGATTCCGCTGTTGTTCCTGCAAAACATCACCGGCTTCATGGTCGGCCAGAAATACGAAGCCGGCGGCATCGCCAAGCACGGCGCCAAACTGGTGACAGCGGTAGCCTGTGCCAAGGTGCCGAAGTTCACCGTGATCATCGGCGGCAGCTTCGGCGCCGGTAACTACGGCATGTGTGGACGCGCCTACGACCCGCGCTTCTTGTGGATGTGGCCCAACGCACGCATCGGCGTGATGGGCGCCGAACAGGCCGCCGGCGTGCTGGTGCAGGTCAAGCGTGAGCAGGCCGAGCGCGCCGGCCAGGGTTTCAGCAGCGATGAGGAAGCGGCGATCAAGCAGCCGATCCTCGACCAGTACGAAACCCAGGGCCACCCCTACTACTCCAGCGCACGGCTGTGGGATGACGGCGTCATCGACCCGCTGCAGACCCGCGACGTGCTCGCCCTGGCCCTGTCCGCCGCGCTGAACGCCCCCATCGAGCCGAGCCGCTTCGGCGTGTTCCGCATGTAAATGGAGCTGCACCCCATGAGCGATTTCAACACCCTCGAACTGATCACCGACCCCCGTGGCTTTGCCACGCTGTGGCTCAGTCGTGAAGCCAAGAACAACGCGTTCAATGCCGAAATGATCCGCGAACTGATCATTGCCCTGGACCGGGTGCAAGGCGATCCGGCCCTGCGTTTTCTGGTACTGCGCGGGCGCGGCAAACACTTCAGCGCCGGCGCCGACCTGGCCTGGATGCAGCAGTCGGCCGAACTGGATTACCACACCAACCTGGACGATGCCCGAGAACTGGCGGAGCTGATGTACAACCTCGCCAAGCTGAAGATCCCGACGCTGGCGGTAGTCCAGGGTGCGGCCTACGGTGGTGCCCTGGGGTTGATCAGTTGCTGCGACATGGCGATTGGCGCCGACGATGCGCAGTTCTGCCTGTCGGAAGTGCGCATTGGCCTGGCGCCGGCGGTGATCAGCCCGTTCGTGGTGCAGGCGATCGGCGAACGGGCAGCCCGTCGCTATGCCCTCACAGCGGATCGCTTTGGCGGTCAGCGGGCACGGGAAATCGGCTTGCTGGCGGAAAGTTATCCTGCCGATGATTTGGACATACATGTCGAATTGTGGATTACCAATCTGCTGCTCAACAGCCCCGCGGCCATGCGCGCCAGCAAGGACCTGCTACGGGAAGTCGGCCACGGTGCCCTGACGCCAGCGTTGCGTCGCTACTGCGAGAACTCCATCGCCCGGATCCGCGTCAGCGCCGAAGGCCAGGAAGGCCTGCGTGCCTTTCTGCAAAAACGCGCGCCCAACTGGCAGCCTCAGGAGCCCTGTTCATGAAGACGCTTACTACCGTATTGGTAGCCAACCGTGGCGAAATCGCCTGTCGGGTGATGCGCACCGCCAAGGCCATGGGCCTGACCACCGTGGCCGTGCACAGCGCCACCGACCGTGACGCGCGGCACACCCGCGAGGCTGATATTCGTGTGGACCTGGGCGGCAGCAAGGCCGCCGACAGTTACCTGCAAATCGACAAACTGATCGCCGCGGCCCAGGCCAGCGGCGCCCAGGCGATTCACCCGGGTTATGGGTTTCTTTCGGAGAACGCAGGGTTTGCCCGCGCCATTGAAGCCGCCGGGTTGATCTTCCTCGGCCCGCCCGCCTCGGCCATTGATGCCATGGGCAGCAAATCGGCCGCCAAGGCGTTGATGGAAACCGCCGGCGTGCCGTTGGTGCCGGGTTACCACGGCGACGCCCAGGATCTGGAGACTTTCCGCCAGGCAGCCGAGCGTATCGGTTACCCGGTGCTGCTCAAGGCAACGGCAGGCGGTGGCGGCAAGGGCATGAAAGTGGTCGAGGACGTCAGCCAACTGGCCGAAGCGTTGGCCTCGGCACAGCGTGAAGCGCTGTCCTCGTTTGGCAATGCGCAGATGCTGGTGGAAAAGTATTTGCTCAAACCGCGTCACGTGGAGATCCAGGTGTTCGCCGACCAGCACGGTCACTGCCTGTACCTCAATGAGCGCGATTGCTCGATCCAGCGCCGCCATCAAAAAGTCGTCGAAGAAGCCCCGGCGCCGGGCCTGAGTGCCGAGCAGCGCAAGGCCATGGGCGAAGCGGCCGTGCGTGCGGCCCAGGCCATCGGCTACGTGGGCGCGGGCACCGTGGAGTTTCTGCTGGACGCCCGGGGCGAGTTTTTCTTCATGGAGATGAACACCCGGCTGCAGGTGGAACACCCGGTGACCGAGGCCATCACCGGCCTGGACCTGGTGGCCTGGCAGATTCGCGTGGCCCAGGGCGAGCCGCTGCCGATGACTCAGGAGCAAGTGCCACTGCTGGGGCATGCGATTGAAGTGCGCCTGTACGCCGAGGACCCGGCCAACGATTTTCTGCCGGCCACCGGGCACCTGGCGCTGTACCGCGAATCCACGCCAGGGCCCGGGCGCCGGGTAGACAGCGGCGTCGAACAAGGCGACAACGTGTCGCCGTTCTACGACCCGATGCTGGGCAAGCTGATTGCCTGGGGCGAAGACCGCGAACAGGCGCGCCTGCGGCTGCTGGGCATGCTCGATGAATTTGCCGTGGGTGGACTGAAGACCAACCTGGGCTTCTTGCGGCGCATTATCGGCCATCCGGCGTTTGCCGCTGCCGAGCTCGATACCGGGTTTATCCCGCGTTATCAGGATGAGCTGCTGCCGGCGCCTGGCGAATTGAGTGAGGCATTCTGGCAGGCCGCCGGCCAGGCGTTCATGCAGACCCAACCGAGCACTGACACCCGTTCGCCCTGGGCCGACACCCGAGGTTTTCGCGCAGGCTTGCCGGGCGAGGTTTCCCTGCACCTGAGCTGCAACGGCCAGGATCGCCTGGTAATGCTGCAAGCCGGCGTCAACCCGCCCCAGTTGCACGGCGAACAATTGCTGATCGACCAGCACGGCGTGCGCCGCTCCCATCTGGCGGTACGCGAGGGCGGCAGTGTGTTTTTGCGCTGGGACGGCGAGGTTCACAGTGTCAGCCTGTTCGACCCCATTGCCGCCGTCGACGCCAGCCAGTCCCATCAGGGCGGCCTGACCGCACCGATGAACGGCAGCATCGTGCGAGTGCTGGTGGAAGTCGGGCAAACCGTTGAACCCGGTACGCAGTTGGTGGTGCTGGAGGCCATGAAGATGGAACACAGCATTCGCGCGCCCCATGCCGGCGTGGTCAAGGCGCTGTACTGCCAGGAAGGCGAAATGGTCGGTGAAGGCAGCGCACTGGTGGAGCTGGAAGCCGCGAGTTAAAACCTCGTGACCGCCTGCGCCACCACGCCGATGATCCGGCACTCTTCACTGAACAGCATCTTCGGGTATGTAGGGTTGAGCGGCACCAGGTAAAGCTGGCCGCTCTGCCTGACCCATTTGCGCAAGATCGCCTGGGAATCAAATGCCCATTGGGCCACCACCAGTTTGCCGGGCTCGGGCTGGATGGACGGGTCCACCAGAATCATCGTGCCTTCATTGATACTCAAGCCGCTGGGGGCGGTCATGGCGTCGCCAGTCACGCGCATCCAGAACGCCTTGCCACGGGCGTGATAGTCGCTCATCTGAAAACGAGTAACGCCGTACGGCCGAGGTTCTTCCTGCAATGGGTAGCCTCCCTTCCCTTCGCTCACCGGGTAACGGTAATTCGGGTTGTAGTGCGGCGCCGGCTGCAGTTCCTCGGCAACCGCCGCGAGCGCTTTTTCGCGAACCACCAGCGCGACCTCGAGCCCATCCAGGCCCAGCTCCTGCATCACCCGGTTCATATCGGCAAGGCTCGGCACCCGACGCTTGTTCAGCCAGTGGCCGACCCCGCCCTGAGACATGCCCAGGCGCGACGCCAGTTGGTCCTGCGTGACCTTGCGGTCTTTCATGTTGGCCTTGACCAACGCTATCCATTTATCCATGGGCCCTGACAATACGTTGTGTACTCACCACGACAATAAACAGTTTGTAGTAATCAATAAAACGCCATAAATACGATTAGTACTAATATCGATTGCAGGCTTTCGACACCCACACAGAGCACTGCCCTTATGACGACCACCCCGTATACCCTGCCCGACACCTGCGATGAAGACGAGCGGCTGTTCCTGCGCAGCAGTGGCGCCGCCCAACGCGCGCTGGACTATTACCTGAAAGAGGATGCCGCACCGCCCTCCGTTGACGATACGTTGTTCGAGGTCAAGCCCGGCATCAGCGACGAGGAGGCCCTGGTCCACGCCTCCGACCTGCTGCGCAGCGCCGCGGCCACTGCGTACGAATCGGCAAACAGCGCCCACGGCAATAGCCGGGACCTGGCGTTTTCAGTGGTCTATTTGATCGATATGGCGAAGGTGATGGTGGAGCGGTCACTGCGGCTTTCGGCGAGGGGTGCCGAACAGCCGGCCAGCCTGTAACAGGCACGCGGGAAAAATATTTCTATCCGAGGGATAAAAACATTTGACTTGCAAATGATAATGATTATTATTGGACCTAGCTGATCGCGAGATCAGTCGATAGACCAAGAGACCTTAGGTCGGACTCTTGGAATATCTCCTCATCAGGCTAATCACGGTTTTTGACCCGGCTCTTTGGCCGGGTCTTTTTTTTGCCAGTTTTTCCCTGGCGTGACTTCAGGCTAATGAAGACTGTGTGTTGCTTGATGGCGCGCATGGTAGCAAAAGACCATCGCCAAAAGAAAGTCGATCGAGCGCTCTAGGCCGGTTCTTTCAAAAATAGCACTTGAGAATCAATCTCATAGATTCTAAGCTGCGGCGGCGTCATGGACGACGCCCCCTCTTCACCCGCAAAAATTGCATCCAGGCTTTGCCCCGCTCCGGTGTAAAATGCCCGCCACAACACTCATATTCAGGCAACCAGACTATGACCGTGGCCTTGACCTCCATCAAGATCAGCACCGACTTCGACAGTGGCAATATCCAGGTGCTCGACGCCAGTGATGCTCACCAGTTGCTGCTGGCGATAAAGCCCGATACGCGCAGCCAGCACTTCCAGTGGTTCCACTTCAAGGCCGAAGGCATGCACGTGGGTCACACCCACACCTTCCGCCTGAGCAATGCCGGCCACTCGTCTTACAAGCACGCCTGGAGCGGCTACAACGCCGTGGCGTCCTACGACCATATCAACTGGTTCCGGGTGCCCACCCGCTTTGATGGCGAAACGCTGCACATCACCCTCGAAACCCGTGAAAAACAGGCCTGGTTCGCTTACTTCGAACCCTACAGCCGCGAACGCCACGACTGGCTGATCGACCAGGCGCTGAACCGCGCCGGCACGCAATTGCTGGCCACCGGCAAAAGTGTCGAAGGCCGTGATATCCAACTGCTGCGCCGTGGCAAGGGCGAGGCCAACAAGCGCAAGGTCTGGATCGTCGCCCAGCAGCATCCCGGCGAGCACATGGCCGAATGGTTTATGGAAGGCATCATCGAGCGCCTGCAACAGGACGGTGACGCCGAGCTGAAAAAGCTCCTGGCCGCCGCCGACCTGTACTTGGTACCGAACATGAACCCCGATGGCGCGTTCCATGGGCATCTGCGCACCAACGCCATGGGCCAGGACCTCAACCGCGCCTGGCAGAGTGCGAGCCAGGAGATCAGCCCCGAAGTACTGTTCGTCCAGCAACAAATGGAAAAGTACGGCGTTGACCTGTTCCTGGATATCCACGGCGACGAGGAAATCCCCTATGTGTTCACCGCCGGTTGTGAAGGCAACCCGGGCTACACGCCACGTATCGAGCAGTTGGAAAAACACTTCCGCAGCCACCTGAGCAACCTCACCCGGGATTTTCAGACCGCGCATGGCTACACCCGCGATTTGCCGGGCGAAGCCAATATGACCCTGGCGTGCAACAGCGTCGGCGAAAAGTTCGATTGCCTGTCGCTGACCCTGGAAATGCCCTTCAAGGACAACGACGACGCGCCCAACCCGCACACCGGCTGGTCGGGCAAACGCTCGATGCAGTTGGGCAAGGACGTGTTGAGCAGCGTGGCGGATATCGTCGGCGTATTGCGCTAAACATCCACGATCCCGGCGACGGCTGCATCACAGCAACCGTCGCCGGGGAAGGCTTCAGTCCTTGCTGCCGGTCATGCTTTGCAACACACCGTCACGCCGGATCAAACCGTGGAACAGCGCCGCCGCCAGGTGCAACAACACCGTTAGAAACAGCAAATACGCCAGGTAACCGTGAGCCTTGCGCAACACGGCAAACAACGGCGCATTCGCCCCCACCAGCGCCGGCAACTGCACCGAACTGCTGAGCATCACCGGGTCGCCGGCCGCTGAAATCATCGCCCAGCCCAGCAGCGGCAACACCAGCATCAACGCATACAGCACCACGTGGGAGGCCTTGGCCGCCAGCACTTGCCACAGCGGCAAGTCGGCAGGCAGCGGCGGCTGGCGCGTGGAAAAACGCACCACCAGGCGCACGATCACCAGCGCCAGGATCGCAATGCCCAGCGGCTTGTGCAGGTGGATCAGCCACTCATGGCGTTCGGAAACCGAGGCCACCATGCCCGCGCCGATAAACAGCATGGCGATGATCATCAACGCCATCAGCCAATGCAGCAGCCGCGCCAGCGGGGCGAAAAACCGGGGTTGGGCATTCATGGCTTCGACTCCTGAGGGGCGCTGTGCAGCTGGCTGACTTCGCTGGTGCGACGCAGGTAGGAACTGGCGTACGCCGCCGAACGGGCGGCCAGCAATGGGTCATTCGAGGCTTCGATACCGCTCGGCAGCACCAGTGGATCAAAGTTGATGTCACGGCAATCACCGTCCATTTGCGGCTGGCTGCTTTCCAGCACCAGGGTCCCGGCATTCAGCACCTTGTGCTCACCGGTCCAGGTCTTGCTGGCGTCATCCACCGGGTCGCCCGGGTTGGCCAGGGTGAGGTTCAACTGCCAGCGCAACGGCCCGGCCACCAGGCGCTGGGCCAGGTCTTTTTCGAGGAAGTCGCTGCCGGCGGGCGCCGTGGCCCCCGCAGCATCCTGGCTTTGCGGTACGACGCCCCAGCGCACGGCCTGGCGTTGGCCGCTGGCGTTTACCAGGTAAAACGCGTTGATGCCGTTATAGGTTTCAGTGGCATAGCTGGCAGACGGTTTGGCGGTCTTGACCCAGGCCAGGAACGGCGCGGTCTCGGGGTGCGCCGCGAAGAACGCCGGCATGCCTGCCGGGTTCGGCTTGCCGGTGGCCGGGTCAGGTGCGCCGGCCTTGAGCATCTCGAAGAAGGCCTCGGGCGTGCCCACCGGGAACACCGGCATGCTGTTCATCCCGGTGCGCCATTGCTGGCCGTTGGCCAAGTTGAACTGCAAGGCAAAACTGCGGATCGGCACGCTGCTGTCCGGCGCATACGGGTTGCCGCTGGGCAGCGCAAAACGCCCGATAACCGGGGTACGCGCCTCGCTGAATACCTGGGCACTGGAATACTGGCGCGCTTCGGGGCTGCTCTCGAAATAACCGGCCACGCACACGCCCTTGGCATGGTTGCGCCGGTAGCCAGGGTGCAAGCCGTTGTTGGTTTCCAAGGCATTGACCAGGGTTTTGGGGCGCAACCGCTGTGGGTCGAGGCTTCCGTTAACGTAGGCAAACGCCCCGGCCACGACGGCAACCACCACGCCGATGCTGGCCAACCGAATTATCAGGCTTGCGGTGCTCAGCGGCGGACGGGGCGGTGATGAGTGATCTACCATGAAATAACTCCAGGGCCCAAGGCCTTGAGTGGGTGAAACATAAGGTCGGAACACTTGGGACGAACGCCAGCGCACTCTATTCCCTGGCCTGCTGTTTATTTTTATTGGCCTGGAATAACCTTCAACGCCGGACGTCCTCCTAGTCCCAGCGTAGTGACTAGCCAGAATCCCATGCACGAACTCGACGAACAGTTACGTGAACTCATCCCCAGGTTGCGGCGTTTTGCCGTGTCCCTGACGCGTAACACCAGCAGCGCCGACGACCTGGTGCAGGCGAGCCTTGAGCGCGCGATCATCAGTTGGGCCGACAAACGCCTCGAAGGCGACTTGCGCGCCTGGCTGTTCTCGATCCTCTACCGGCAGTTCCTCGACGCCCATCGGCGCTCCCGGCGGTACACACGCATGCTGGAGTTTTTCACCGGCCGCGATGATTCGCAGCCGTCGGTCGAGCGCACCGTCATCGCGCAATCGACCCTGCAAGCCTTCGACAAATTGAACACCGAACAGCGCGCTTTGCTGCTGTGGGTCTCGGTGGAAGGCTTGAGCTACAAAGAAGTCGCCGACATCCTCGAGGTGCCCGTGGGCACCGTGATGTCTCGCCTGTCGCGCGCGCGCCAGGCCCTGCGCCAGCTCAGCGACGGCGAAATCACCAGCCCTGCCCTGCGGATACTCAAATGATCAGCCTGCCTCCCAGCGAACGCGATTTGCATGCCTACGTCGATCACCAGCTCCTGGACGCCGACCGCCGCCAGCTCGAAACCTGGCTGGCGGCCCACCCGGACGTCGCCGCCCAGGTGCACGCCTGGCAACAGGACGCGCAGCACCTGCGGGCATCGTTGAGCGGCGCACTGCAACAACCCGCCAACCCCGAGCTGGACCCGGCCCTGATTCGCCAGCGGGTCAAGCGCCAGTCACGCCGCCATCTCGCAACCGCCGCCATGCTGTTGATTGCCGTCAGTGTCGGCGGCCTCGGCGGCTGGCAGGCCCGCCAGGCTACGCTGCTCGAGAGCATGGCGCCCATGAGCGACGCGATGCAGGCCTACCGCCTGTTTGCCCAGGACGGCATCTTGCCCGCCGACTACCACGTGCAAAGCGGTGGCGACATGCAAGGCTGGCTCGACCGTTACTTCAACCAGGCCTACCGCCTGCCGGACCTGAGCCAGGCCGGGTTCAAGGCGGTCAGCGGGCGCCTGCTCAGTACCGAACAAGGCGCGGCGGCCATGGTGCTGTATGAAGACCCCCAAGGGCGACGCATCAGTTTCTATATCCGTCCGCCAGGCCCGGAAAACAAATTCCTGCCCCGTGGCAGCCGCAGTGCCGACGGGCTGCAGGCCGAATACTGGTCGGGCGCGGGCTACAACTATGCGATGGTCAGCCCGCAAGACCCGTCGACCACGCAGATGCTCAAGCAGACGATGCGGTTCTAGAAGGCCACATCCAGCACCACGTTATCGACGTAGGTGCCGGCCGGCGGTGTTGTCTGGTTGGTATAGATCGCGGCGTTGTAGTTGAACACCTGGCTACCGGTACCCAAGCCATTCCCGGGATTCACCTCAGCCGTTGAGCTGGCGCGCCGGGCGGTGCTCACGCTGCCCCAGCGGGTGGTGGTGGCGCTTTTGAAAATGTCGTAATTCAGGAAATTGCTGCCAGAAACCATCCGCCGCTGCCCACCCACACTCACCGGGTTCTGGCCATCGCTGATGCCCACGGTGTAGGCGCTGCCCTTGGTGCAGGCAATGGTGGCCTGCCCGTTCACGCTGGAAAAACCACTGACTACCGGCGCACTGCCGAAGGCGATGTTGGGTGCAGAGATTGTGCAGTCGTTAGCCACGGTCATGCTGACGGTCAGGGAAGCCGTGCCACTGCCGGTGTCCCGTATGACACAGAGAGAACCCACACCGAGGACCGAGCAATAATTCCAGGTCCAGGCAATGCTTAGTGTCTCAGTATAAAGGCCGGCCGCCACATTGCTGCCGATGATGGAACTCAGATAAAGCGGCACGGTTTTCGTGCCCGGCCCGGATACCAGCCCCAGGCTTTGGGCGATGCCGGTGGCACCGAAATCGAATTGGGTTCCACGGGTGATCGGATAACTGGTGCTGTTACTGCCGTAGATCGTATAGCTGATGATATCCCCAGTGGGGCCGACCATGCCGCTGGTGGCCGACGTGATGGTTGCATAGAAGTGATCATTGGCTGCCAGCAACGAGATCAGCGTGGCCCCACAATTCAAGCCGGCATTGGTGGTGGAACTGGTCTGGGGAGCGGTGCGCACCGTCATCGAACTGATCGAGCCAAAGCCGGCCGGCGAGGTGGTTCCCGGCACCGAGCACGCGGCCATCACCTGTGTCGAAAAGCCCAGCCCCGCCAGCACCAGCAGCCCCACTATGCATTCCTTGCCCCGCACACCCACACTCCTTATCTCATTGGCAAACCAGTGGCCCGATCAGCGGCACCTGTGCTTCGTTGATATCCAGATCGAACGTTGCCTGGCAGGTACGGCCCTCACCCACAGTGACTTGCAAGGTGTTGTGGGCCGCCAGGTTCTCCAGGTACACCAGGCCGTCCCAACCCACCACCGCCCGCGCGCCGGTTTGCTCGTGACGCACCTGGCTGCCCAGGGGCAGTTCCTGATGCTGGGCATCCACCAGGGTGATACTGGCCGCGATCACCCGGCGCACCGGGAATTCCAGCAAATAGCCGCTGCCGCGACGCACCGCCACGCGCTGCTCGACATTAGGGGTCTGCACGTTGACCGGCAGGTTCAGCGGGTCGATTTCATACTTGCCGCGGTAGTACGCGCTGCTCCACGGCACCAGCAAGTGCCCGTTGCGGTCGGTTTCCCCCACCAACTGGTTTTCATAGAGCACCGGCACACCGGAATAGCCGTCGGTGCTCACCACCACAAACGCGTCATTGACCTGGTTGGCCGTGAACACCTGATTGTCCATCCACACCAGCGAGCCACTGGCATCCGCCCAACGGGTCTCGGCGTCACTGCTACCGTACACGCCCGCCTGCAATTGCACCGACTGCATGCGCCAGGTCAGGTCGGCCTGGCGATAGGCCGGGCCGTCGCCACTGGCATAACCTAGGTTGTAGCCCACGCCGCCCTCGGACGGCACCGCCCGGCTGTAGTTGACCCGCTGGCGACTTTCGCCGGCCTGGCTGCGCTCGTTGCTCAAGGCCAGGCTCCCGTAGACGTCGAACGGGATCACCAACTGCGCCTGCATGGCCCAGTTGCTGTCACCGACCTCACGGTTGGCCGACAGATAGAAACTGGTGTTGCGCCACAACTGCTTGCTCCAGGTGAGGTTCATCAGCCGGGTGCGGGAGTCATCGGCTGCCTGCACATCGAAATAGCCGGCACCGATGCTGCCGAAATCGTTGAGGTTCAGGCTCAGGGTCACCTGCTCGCTGCGCTTGCTGAGGCTCGCATAAGGCGTGTCGACCAGGGTCAGGTCGGCGTACTGGTCGCGGCGTTCTACTCGCTGGTATGACAGGCTGTAGCGCTGGTTGCTGTATTGATAACCGAAGCTCAGTTGCTGGCCGGTCTCGCCATCAAACTGGCTTTGGCTGAGGGCGGTATTGAGCACCCCGAAGTTGCCCAGCCGCACGTTGCCGCCGAGCCCGCCCAGGGTCAGGTCGCCTGAGGCTTCGGCATGGCTTTCCAGGGTGAAGTAGTCCGACACCCCGTAACGAAAGGTGCCGCTGGCCACGCCCGGCCCGTAGCCAAAATCCCGAATGGTGTAGTCGCGGCGCAAATTACCGGCCGCCACGGAAAAATCCGACAGGCCTTTTTGCAACAACGTACTGGTGACGTAGAACGGCACGGTGGTCGACACCTGCCGGCCCAGGGCATCGGTGGTGACCACCACCGCTTCGCCGGCGCCGTTGATAAACGGCACGTTGGTCAAGGTGTAAGGGCCCGGCTGCAGATCTGCGCTGCTGGATTTGTAGCCATTGATGAACAGGTCCACCGACGACGGCACCGCCGCCTCCCCGGCAAATTGTGGCAAGGGGTAAGTCACCAGGTCCGGGCGTACGCCGAAATCCCGCGACACTTGCACCCCGCCCAGGCGTACCGAACTGCTCCACGGCAATGCGCTGCTGATCACGTCGCCCGCCTCGTAGGTCAGCAGGCGCTCATCGTCGGAAAAGCGCCAGGTGGTGTCATAGCGCCGGTAGCCATTGTTCAAAGTGCTGCCGCTGGTCTGGCCGCCAAAGGTGGTGCGGTATTGGCCGGTATTGGACAGCGTGCCCCACGTGTCGAACAGCCGCACTTCGTTGAAGATGCCCAGGTAAGTGCCCGCATCGTCGGTGTCATTCAAGTAGGCGTCGTAGTTGAGCAACGCACCAAAACTGGTGAGTGCCTGGGTGCGCGGGTAGTTATCGCGATTGCCGATGAACTGCGCCGGCAACCATGCCGGCGGTACCGTCAACATGAGGCGCTGGCCCTGGCTGTCGTAATCGGTGTGCAGGTCGGGCACGTGGTCCAGTGCGACCTCGGTGGTGATGCCGGCCGGCAGTTTCATGCCGATATCCCGCAATGTCGCGGCCGGCAAAAACAAGCCGCCGGCCCGTTGATCCACGGCGACCACCCGGCCGGTGTCCAATTGGTTGACCACCAGTTCGAGGAACAACTGTGCATCGGCAACAGCCTCCATGTTGCTGGGCGGCGGCGGCAACGGCGCGGCCACGCCAAGCGGCGCAAGCACCAGGCCCGCCAGGCCGCCCACCACCCACACCGATCGCCATCGACTACGAGCCCAACCATGGCTCACCAAGGCTTTGTGTCCATCAATGGACATCTCCATCCGTTAAGACCAAGGGCTGCTCCATGCCCTATTCCATTGCGTTACCGTCCCGGCGCAAGGTTCTCCAGTTGCGCTGCGCCATTGACTCGCACCTGCAGCGGCTGATCGCCCGCGACATCTTGTGGCACCGGCCAGCGCATGGTTGCGCCCGGCAGTACATAGCCGAGCAGGCCGTCAACCAGCGGCCGGGTCTGCCCGCCCTGCTTGAACGCCACATCGGTGAGCCGCGCGTGCACCGCGCCCTGGTTGCGCATCTCCACATAGTTGCGCCCGCCGACGGTGACTTTTTTCCAGCTCAGGTCAGGCTTGCCCGCGCCCTTGGGGTCGCGCTGGCGTGTCGCATCTTCCTTGCTCCACAGGCCTGCGCCGTAGGCGAACAACGGCACCGAATAACGCATCTGAAAGCGGATGGCGGCGGCCGTCTTGCCATCGGCTGCGGGGGTTTCAGGGGTGGCGGCGGGGATTTCGTCGATGATGATCCGATAGGCCAACTCCTGGCCCGGCGGCACTTCCCGGGTCCGGGTCAGGCGCACCAATTGCTTCTGCCCCGGTTCGATCTTCGCCACCGGCGGGCTGCCGATCACGTCGCGCTGGTTCTGGTACTGCTCGTCAAACCCGCCCTGGCTCCAGGCAAATACCCGGATCTGCAGGTTGGCAGTCTCTGTACCGCGGTTCTCCAACCACAAGGCGCTGGCCTGTTGATCGGCCTCCAGCACCGGGTCAATGGGCCAGATCAGCACCGAACTGGCAGCCTGGACCTGCCCGGCGCCCAACGCCACCAGACCGATAAAACCCGCAACCCAATACCGCCGGGAAGCTGCAAACATAGATTCCACTCCTCATGCCAATCGCCTTACCAGGACAGCTGCACCTGCAGCACGTCGCTGTACGTCCCCCCAGGCTGATTACCCGGTAACACCACCCGGCCGTAAATCGGCAGGGTTATATTGTTCGCGTTGCTGTAGGCCACGCTGACGCTTTGACTGATCCCCAGGCTCTGGCTCAGGGCCGCGTCCTGAAACAGCTGGTACGCCACTTGGGCACTGCCGCTATTGAGTTGCATGTGCCGGCCACTGGCGTTGTACAAGCCGCCGTTGACGCTCATGTTCAAGGTGACTCCCGGAGTGCATTGCAGCGTTACCCCGCTGCTCAGCGCCACCGACACCGTGCTGGTGGACAACGACGAATAGCTGCCGAACGCCAGGCTGCCGTAGTTCGTGCCGCCGCCCACCACCAGGCAGCCTGCGGCAATCGTCGCGCTGACCTGGATCGTCTGGCTGGTCACCGCCAGCAACGACAACGGCATTCCCCAACCCGTGATGACCGCGAGCGTCGCCCAGCAGGCCCGCTTCATGGCACTAGAACGTCAATTGCACGGACACCGTGTCGGTGTAGGTACCCGCCGGCAGACCTGCCTTGCCCACGGCCTGGCCGTAGATGTTCACGGTTTGCGCAACGCCCGTGCTCGCGCCTACGTTGATGGTTCCGTTGATCGCCAGGAGCGTCGAATGCCCGGTGTCGGTGTAGAAGTCATACGGCACATAGTTGGCCACGCCGTCGTACAGCGCCCGGGTGCCGCCCGTGGACTGGCCGTCATGGGAGCCCGCGCCCACGGTGATCACCGGCGAGGTGCCCGAGGAACACTGGATC
This sequence comes from Pseudomonas sp. G1002, assembly GCF_013385455.1. Lineage (NCBI taxonomy): Bacteria > Pseudomonadati > Pseudomonadota > Gammaproteobacteria > Pseudomonadales > Pseudomonadaceae > Pseudomonas > Pseudomonas sp. G1002. The sequence continues at coordinate 21,969 of NZ_JACAPY010000003.1, read as the reverse complement.
GACAACGCGCCTCCACCGCCACCCAGCACCTGGCCGGACTGCGTGGTGAACTGGCTGTTGGTGGTACCGAAATTGATCGTACCGAAGTTCAAACCGGTGGTGCCGCCCACGCCGTTGACCAGGCAACTGTTGGTCAGGATCAGCGTGGAGCTGATCTGCCCGGTGACCGTCGTGGCCGCCTGGGCACCCGATACCCAGGCCAGTGCGACCAATGGGAGAACTGCTTTAGATACAAGTGCATGCATGATGTCCATCCTCATGAATTACCAATCCAGAGTCACCGTCAGGGTGTCTGTGTAGATGCCGGCCGGTAGGGCCCTGGTATTCGCCACCACCGAGCCGAATACCGGGATCGGTACCTGTGCGCCCTTGGTCACGACGAAATTGCGTTGCTGGCCGATGCTGTAGGTGCTTCGGCCCGCAGGATCGGCCGACAGCCGATACGGTATGGTTTGCCGGCCATTGCTCAAGCGCCGGGTGATGCCGTCGCCATGGGCGCCGCCGTCGATGGTCACGGTGAAACTGCTCACCACCGACGGGTTGCAGGACACCGCGAGCGCGGCCTTGTCGCCATCACTGATGCCGGCACCCAGGCCCTTGTCCCAAGTGGGTCCGTGGCTGCCGAAATCCAGCAAGGCCGAGCCGCCATCCGGGCTCACCGGCGCGCTGTCGGTGCCTTTGCTCACCTGGCAACTGGCGGTAATCACCAGCCGTGCGTGAATCTGCCCGGCGACCGCCGCCTGGGCGTCCTCGGCCAGGAGCAACAGGCCGCCCAGCGCGATGCAGGCCAGGGCGCGGCTTACCATGTCACCGTCACTTTGAGCAGGTCGGAATAACGCCCCACGGCCGGTATTTCCTTGAGCGGCTCGATGCGTCCGTAAAGTGGCAAGTCCACCGTGCCGGAATCGGGCACACGGCCGCTCAACGGTACGTCCACGGCCAAGGGGATGCGGCGTGCGGCATCGGCATAAATTCGATAGGGAATGGGTTTGATCGAGGGGGCAGCAGCGCCCAGGTAACGTACTTCGCCGATGCCGCCATGCAGGCCGCCGTCGACACGCATCTGATACGGCGTATCCGGGTTGCACTCCAGGCGTGGCTGGCGCTGGCTGATCAAGGCTGCACTCAACGGGCCTGCCGGGTCATCCAGCCGGGAGCCGCTGCCGAAATCCAGTACGCCGAGCTGCTCGATCCCTGCTTCACGCGTGGTGCCGACCAACTGGCACCCCCGCTGCACGTCGATACGCACCTCAACCTGGAGCTGTGCACCATAAACCGTGTTGCAGAGCATCGCGCTCATGATTGCCAAGACTGCGTGTCCCTTCACTGCCCCAAATCCTTATACAGGGGTGACTGCTGTGTATGAGGTTAGTCACTTGAAGGGAATCCGCCAGTCAGGTCGGTGTTTTGGATCCATTGACCCATGCCTTTTCCAGATAGCTCGCGCCGTGCTTCTCTATTGGTCAAACCGCAACCGGCGCTCTAAAGTGAGCGACCACCGAAACACAGAGTGACTGACATTGGCTGCTTTACCGCCCCTGCTCAAACGGTTGCTGGGTAAAACCGCGGCGACCACCGCCGCCCCCGGTATCAGCGCATTCTTCCAGGGCAAGGCCCGGCAACAGGGCTATACCCTCAGCCCAAGCCAGCAACAGGTGATCGAGACCATGGCCCGGCAAACCGACCATCTGCTGGCCGGGCGCCCTACCCGCAGCCTGTACCTGCACGGCGCCGTCGGCCGGGGCAAGAGCTGGTTGCTGGACGGCTTTTTCCAGGCGTTGCCGATTGCCGAGAAACAGCGCGTGCACTTCCACGACTTTTTCGCCCGTCTGCACCAGGGAATGTTTGCCCATCGCCAGCAGCGCGATGCCTTGGCCGTGACCCTGGATGAGTTGCTCGATGGCTGCCGCGTGCTGTGCTTCGACGAGTTTCACGTACATGATATCGGCGATGCGATGCTGATCAGCCGCCTGTTCAAGGCACTGTTCCGGCGCGGAGTCTGGGTACTGGTAACCTCCAATTATCCGCCCGCCGGGTTGCTGCCGAACCCCTTGTACCATCAGCGGTTCAAGCCGGTGATCGAGCTGATCAGCGCGCGCATGGACGTCATGGAAGTCAGCGCCCCCCAGGATTTTCGCAGCCTGGCCCAGGCCCATGGCGATCAGCGGTTCAGCGCTGGCCAGTTCGTGTGGCCGGGGACTGCCGCGCAACGCCAAGCCCTGGGCCTGCCGTCAGCGGATCAGGCCCCGGTCAGCCTGACCGTCGGAGCCCGGCAATTGACTGCCCGCTGGCACCAGGACCGCAGCATTGCCTTCACCTTCAGCGACCTGTGCGAACAACCGACCGCCGTCATGGACTACCTGCAGCTGTGCCGCGACTATGAACGCTGGATCATCGACGGCCTGCCGCACCTGGCGGACTGTCCGATTGCCGCCCAGCAACGGTTCATCAACCTGGTGGACGTGCTCTACGACCAGGACAAGCAATTGGTGCTGATCGGCGAGCAGCCGCTGGAGCAATCCCTGAGCGGCCAGGCCATCGATTTGGCGCGCACCGCCAGCCGCCTGGGGCAGTTGCAGAAGATCGGGCCGCAACCCGCTATCATGAGCGCCATTCACGCCCCTATTGCCGAGTGACGCGCCGTTCATGGATACCCTTGCCCAACTCAAGGCCGGCCAACTGGCCGGTATCAAACGCCTGGACCTGCGCTGTGGGCTGACCGAGTTCCCCCGGGAAATCTTCGACCTGGCCGACTCCCTGGAAATCCTCAACCTTACCGGCAATGCCCTGAGCAGCCTGCCGGATGACCTGCACCGCCTGCCCCATTTGCGCGTGCTGTTCTGTTCGGAAAACGCCTTTACCGAACTGCCGCAATGCCTGGGCCAGTGCGCGCAGTTGAGCATGATCGGCTTCAAGTCGAACCAGATCAGCAGTGTCCCGGCGACGTCGCTGCCACCCTTGCTGCGCTGGCTGATCCTCACCGATAACCACATCAGCCAATTGCCGGACGAACTGGGTGAACGGCCTTTGCTGCAAAAACTGATGCTGGCCGGTAACCACCTGGAGCAGTTGCCGCAAAGTCTCGCCCAGTGCAAAAACCTCGAATTGATCCGCATCGCTTCCAACCGCATGACCCGCCTGCCGGACTGGTTGCTGGGTTTGCCGAGCCTGACCTGGCTGGCCTACGCCGGTAATCCGGTAGAGATGGCCGTGGAAGAGGCCCGCCATGACGCGACGCCAAACATTCCCTGGTCCGAGCTGGAATTGAGCGAAGTGCTGGGGGAAGGCGCTTCCGGAATCATCCGCAAAGCGTACTGGGCCCCGTCAAACGGGCCGGTCAAGGCGGTCGCGGTCAAACTCTATAAAGGCAGCATTACCAGTGACGGCTCGCCCCTGCACGAAATGCACGCCTGCATTGCCGCCGGACTGCATGCCAACCTGATCAAGGTAGAAGGCCGTGTCGTCGACCACCCGGAAGGCCAGGCGGCGCTGGTGATGCAACTGATCGAACCGAGCTACCGCAACCTCGCGGCCCTGCCGAGCCTGGCGTCGTGCACCCGGGATATCTACGAGCCCACCACCCGTTTCAGCGCGGATGTGGCGCTGCGCATGGCCCGGGGCATCGCCTCGGTGGCGGCGCACCTGCACGCGCAAGGCATCACCCACGGTGATCTGTACGGCCACAACATTCTGTGGAATGAAGCCGGTGAATGTCTGCTTGGGGACTTTGGTGCAGCGTCGTTTCACGCCACGGTCGACAGCCAGGAAACCCGCGCGTTGCAGCGCATCGAAGTCAGGGCGTTCGGGGTGTTGCTGGGGGAATTGCTGGAAAGGATTGATGCGGGGTTGAGCGAGGAAAAGCGCGTGGCGCTGGAAGCCTTGCGGGACAACTGCTGCCAGCCGGAGGTGCTGGCCCGGCCCGGGTTCGAGGAAATCACAAGCTTGTTGCAGTCTTCCAAACTCCGCTAAACCCAATGTGGGAGCGGGCTTGCTCGCGAATGCGGTGTGTCAGTCAATACATGCTTGGCTGGTACACCGTATTCGCGAGCAAGCCCGCTCCCACATTTGGACCGGGTTCACATCAAATCAGAATCAACCCGCCAACCCGACGAACATGTCCTGCACGTCATCATGGTTGTCCAGGCCTTCCAGGAAGGCTTCGACTTCAGCCATCTGCTCATCGCTCAAACCGCTCACCGGGTTCTTCGCGATGTAGCCGAGCTTGGCCGACAGCACGGTGAAACCTTGCTCCGGCAAGGCTTTCTGCACGGCGTCCAGGTCAGTGGTCTCGGTGATGAACAAGGTCGTGCCCTCTTCTTCGCCTGCCTCGAAATCCTGGGCACCGGCCTCAATCGCGGCCATTTCCGGATCGGCTTCCGGGCTGTCCGGCGAGGCTTCGATCAGGCCCACATGGTTGAAGTCCCAGGCCACGGAGCCGGACGCGCCGAGTTGCCCCTTGCGGAACGCCACGCGGATTTCCGCCACGGTGCGGTTGATGTTGTCGGTCACGCATTCAACGATCAGCGGCACCTGGTGCGGGGCAAAACCTTCGTAGGTTACGCGGTGGTATTGCACGGTCTCACCGAGCAGACCGGCGCCTTTCTTGATCGCGCGTTCCAGGGTTTCCTTGGGCATCGAGGCCTTTTTGGCCTGCTCCACCACCAGGCGCAAATGTGCGTTGGTAGCAGTGTCGGCACCGTTGCGGGCGGCAATGGTGATCTCTTTCACCAGCTTGCCGAAGATCTTGCCCTTGGCATTGGATGCCGCTTCTTTATGTTTGACTTTCCACTGTGCGCCCATGACTCACTCTCTTCTGTCCATCGCGCCGAGACGTCTACTGGCCGGCGCTTTGGGGGCAGAGTTTATAGCGCTGAAACACTCTAATCCACCAAAAAACCGGCCATGCCCCTCAGGTCCGCAAGGGATTGATGGCGCGCTCACGGTCGGGCACGAAGTCGCCCACCTGCGCCAGCACCGCCGGCCTGGCGTTCCAGTAGGGCATCAACACCAGGGAGGAAAACAACGCGGCGCCGGCAAACACGATAAACACCGTGACGGTGTCGAAGTAGCCCGGCAACAAGCCGCCCAGGACTGCACCCACCGAACCGCAGCCGTTGACGAACCCCGCAGCCGTCGCGCCGGCCTTGGCGGTGCCGAAGTCGATGGCGGCGGTGCTGCTGATCATCGAGTCCGGCCCGTACAGGGTCAGGCCCATCACAAACAGCAGCGCCATCACCAGCGCCACACTGCCGGTGTGCAAGGCGCCCATGAACAACGCCAGGGCCACGGTCAGTGCCAGCAGGCTGAGGACACAGGCCGGCATGCGCCGGGCGCCGAACAGTTTGTCGGACGCCATGCCGATCATGATCGGCCCCAGCAACCCCGCCAGCTCGAACGCCGTCGGCACAATCGCTGCGCCGACCTTGCCCACCGACGGCATCTGCTCATACACAATCACCGGCCCCCACAACAGGATCGCGTAACGCGCCGGCTTCAACAGAAAGTACGCCAGCCCCAGGGTCAACACAGTACGGTTGCGCAAGATGGCCCGCAGCGGCTCCAGCACACTGGCGTTCTTCTCGGCGGCAGTCTGTTCCGGTTCCGGTTCCACTGCCGGTAACCCCACATCCTGTGGCGTGTTGCGCTGGAAAATGAAAAACAGCACCGCGACCACGAAGACCACAGCCGCACTGGAGATAAATGCCGCATGCCAGGTGCCGATCAGCGTATACGCCCACCATCCGGCAAACGGCGACGCCACCAGGCCACCAAAGGCGTAGCACGAGCTCCATAAACCCAGCACCCGGCCACGCTGCTGCGCCGGGAAGAAACTGCCAAGGTTCTTGCACAGCCCGGACCAGCCGGTGGACTGGGCCAGGCCCTGGATCAACATGCACGTGACAAAGATCGGCAAGGTGGCAAACGTGCCCATCACCAGGGCGGCGGCGGCTGAAATCAGCAACCCGCCGAGTACCACCACACGCGGCCCGAAACGGTCGGCGAGCATGCCCCAGGTGAATTGGCCAACGGCGTAGGCCGCCAGGTAGATGCCATCCAGGTTGGCCATCATCATCTTGTCCAGCGGGAAACTCGGGTCGTCGACGATCCCCAGCTTGGCCACCGAAAAAGCCTTGCGGGTGAAATAGAAGGCCGCGTACGCCAGCCAGGTGATGGCGAAAATCTGCACGCGCCAACGCTTGATGTTACTCAAGGGAGTATTCATGGTGGTTCTGACCTCGGGTGTGAGTGTGCCGGCAGAATGAAAAGCAAACGCCTGTATTTTTATTGTTGAGCACTGCAGTACCGGCGCTTGGGAGGCGACGGTGCTGGTCAGATGAGTCCTGCTGGTGAGCACGCAGAAAACCCATGGCCGCCGAAGGTGTAGGACTCGACCTACGGCGACTGGGGCTATCAAAGCAATGGCTGACTAATAGGTAAAATCGATTTATCGTATTTCAAATATAAGCTGAGCTTGTAAGAGGATTCGCGATGTCGGTGTCTCACGCGCAACTCAAAGCCTTCCATGCGGTGGCCGTACACGGCAGTTTTACCCACGCCGCCGAACGCTTGTTCCTCAGCCAGCCGGCCATTTCCGACCAGGTGCGCAAGCTTGAGGAACGTTTCGGCGTGCTGCTGTTTCATCGCAACAAACGTTCGGTGCGCTTGACCGACCTCGGCGAGCGCCTGTTGAGCATCACCCAGCGTCTGTTTGCCGTCGCGGCGGAAGCCGAAGAGCTGTTGCAGGATTCCCGCGCCTTGCAAACCGGCACCCTGACACTCGCGGTGGACGCCCCGGTGCATGTGCTGCCGCAGATCGCGCGCTTCTGCCAGTTGTACCCGGGCATCAGCGTGAAGATCGAAACCGGCAACACCGATGAATCACTGTTTCGCCTGTACAACTACCAGGCCGACCTCGCGCTGCTGGGGCGCGATGTGGACGACGAGCGGCTGCTGTCACTGCCGCTGCCCGATGACCAATTGCTCGCGTTTGTCGCCCGCAACCACCCGTGGGCGGGCCGCGAGTCGATCTGCCTGGCGGACCTGGACGATACGCCGCTGGTGTTGCGGGAAATCGGCTCGGTGACCCGCCAGACCCTGGAGCAGGAAATGCACCAGGCCGGGCTGCGCATTCGCCCGGCGATCCAGGTGGAAGGCCGCGAAGCCGCGCGGGAGGCGGTGGTGGTGGGGATTGGCGTGGGGGTGGTGTCGGCTGCGGAGTTTGGCGCAGATTCGCGGGTGTATGCGATGCCGATCCGTGACTGTACGCAGCGGATGAAGGAAACACTGGTGTGCTTGAAGGAGCAGAGTTCGCGGCGGGTGGTGGCGACGTTTCTGGAGATTGTGCGGGAAAGTTTGCGGTGAAGTTGAGGGCCCCTTCGCGAGCAAGCCCGCTCCCACAGTTGACCGAGTTCTACCGATGGAACGCGGTCGAATGTGGGAGCGGGCTTGCTCGCGAAAGGGCCAACTAGATCTCAAGCCAACCCCCACTCAGGGCGCCAACTCGAAAAACGCCTGAATCAACCGCAACTCCCGCCGCCGCTCCATGCACCCGATCACATGCCGGTTCACCAGCCCCTCGCCCTGGATCGGAATCGCGTGCACCCGCGGATCCCGGCTGACTTCCATCGACGACACCACCCCAACCCCCAACTCGGCCGCCACCGCTTCCGTCACCGCCTCACGGCTGTCCAGTTCCAGCAACACCCGGGGCTGCACGCCGGCCTGGGCGCAGGCATCGTCAAAGGTCCGCCGCGTGATCGAGCTGGGTTCACGCAACACCATGATCACCTGATCCAATTGCTCCAGCCGAATCCCCGCAGGCTCCGCCAGCCACGGATGCCCCGCAGGCACCAACGCGCAAATCCGTGACTCGATCAACGGCTGCAAGTGCAGGCCCTTGCGCGGCTCCACCTCGGTCAACACCGCCACGTCAGCCCGCTCCGACAACAGCGCCGCGAGGGTTTCCTGCGCATTGCCCAGGCGCAAATTGACAGTAATCCCCGGATACCGCTGCCGTAGGCTGGCCAGCATCGGCATGACCATGTGCGGCCCATCCGCCGCCACTTCCAGGCGCCCGGTAAGTAATTGCCGGTTGGCCTCCAGCAACGTCTGCGCCTCTTCCACCAGGCCGAAGATCGCCCGGGTGATCGCCGCGAGTTTGGTGCCCTCCTCGGTCAACTCCACCCGCCGCGCGGTACGCCGCAGCAGCGCGATCTGGTAGTGCTCCTCCAGCGCCTTGATATGCCCGGTCACCGCCGGCTGGCTGATAAACAGGCGCTCGGCCGCCCGGGTAAAACTGCCCTCGCGGGCCACCGCATCAAACGCACGCAGTTGAAACAGGTTCATAGCTATCGGCCTCACTGATAGCTCGCATAACAACAAACAATTTGATTGATGACAAGCCAAACTGCAATTTAGGCGCCGTAACTTCATCCCAATGTTTTGCGAGGACACACGAATGAGCACTGCCGCGCCGATCCTGCTGACCCCGGGGCCCTTGACCACCTCGGCCCGCACCCGCCAGGCCATGATGGTCGACTGGGGTTCATGGGATGACCGCTTCAATCAACTGACCGCCAGTCTTTGCGAGCAACTGCTGGTGATCGTCAACGGCACCGCCAGCCACCATTGCGTGCCATTGCAAGGCAGCGGCACCTTTGCCGTGGAAGCGGCCATCGGCACCCTCGTGCCACGGGACGGCAAGGTGCTGGTGCTGATCAACGGCGCCTACGGCAAGCGCCTGGCGAAGATTTGCGAAGTGCTCGGCCGCGAGTTCAGTACCTTTGAAACTGCCGAGGACGAACCCACCACCGCCGCCGACGTCGACCGCCTGTTGCACGCCGACAAGGGCATCACCCACGTCGCACTGATCCATTGCGAAACCAGCACCGGGATTCTCAACCCGTTGCCCGAGATCGCCCAGGTCATCGCCCGCCACGGCAAGCGCCTGATTATCGACGCCATGAGTTCCTTCGGCGCGCTGCCGATCGACGCCCGAGAGGTGCCGTTCGACGCGCTGATCGCCGCCTCCGGCAAGTGCCTGGAAGGCGTACCGGGGATGGGTTTTGTGTTCGCTGAAAAGCAGGCGCTGGCTGCAGCCCAAGGCAACTGCCACTCCCTGGCGATGGACCTTTTCGACCAGCACAGCTACATGGCCAAGACCGGCCAATGGCGCTTCACACCGCCGACCCACGTGGTGGCGGCGCTGCACGAAGCGCTGCTGCAATACAACGAAGAAGGCGGCCTGCCCGCCCGGCACCAGCGCTACGCCGACAACTGCCAGGCATTGCTGGACGGCATGGCCGAACTGGGCCTGCGCAGCTTCCTGCCCGCCGCGATCCAGGCGCCGATCATCGTTACCTTCCACGCGCCGAAAGACCCGCGCTACCAGTTCAAGGAGTTCTACGAACGGGTCAAGGCCAAGGGCTTCATCCTTTATCCCGGCAAATTGACTCAGGTGGAAACCTTCCGCGTGGGCTGCATCGGCCATGTGAACCAGGCCGAGATGCAAGCCGCGGTCGCGGCGGTGGCCGAGGTGCTGCAAGAAATGAACGTGCTCGATATCTGACTGCCCACTACTCACAGGATCTGAACCATGAACTACGCAAACCCAACCCAGCTTCAAGCCGCGATCCTCGACTGGGCCGGCACCGTGGTCGATTTCGGCTCGTTCGCGCCCACGCAGATTTTTGTCGAAGCCTTCGCCGAGTTCGACGTGCAGGTCTCCATCGAGGAAGCCCGTGGCCCGATGGGCATGGGCAAGTGGGACCACATCCGCACCCTGTGCGACCAGCCGCAGGTGGCCGAGCGTTACCGCAAGGCCTTCGGCCGCACACCGACTGACGATGATGTGACCGCCATCTACCAGCGCTTCATGCCGCTGCAGATCGAGAAGATCGCCGAGCACTCGGCATTGATCCCCGGTGCCCTGGACACTATCGCCAACCTGCGCCAGCAAGGGATCAAGATCGGTTCGTGCTCCGGCTACCCCAAGCAGGTGATGGACAAGGTTGTCGAACTGGCTGCCACCAATGGCTATATCGCCGACCACGTGGTCGCCACCGACGAAGTACCCAACGGCCGACCATGGCCGGCCCAGGCCCTGGCCAACGTGATCGCCCTCGGGATCGATGACGTAGCGGCCTGCGTGAAGATCGACGACACCGTGCCGGGCATCCTCGAAGGCCGTCGCGCCGGGATGTGGACCGTGGCGCTGACCTGCTCGGGCAACGCCCTGGGCCTGACCTACGAGCAGTTCCGCGCCCTCGACGCCGGCACACTCGCCAGCGAACGCACGCGTATCCAGGCCATGTTCGAAGGCTCGCGCCCACACTACATGATCGACACCATCACCGACCTGCCTGCGGTGATCGCCGATATCAACCAGCGCCTGGCACGGGGTGAAATGCCGCAGGGCAACTGATCGAGATCAAAAGATCGCCTATACACCCTCCTCTCACGGGCAAACCTCGTAAAACAGGCTTACATTGAAAGGACTCCGTCGCAAAGAACGGAGGTTTGCCCTGATGAGTGAGGAAGAAAGCGATGCCCTGGAAAAATTCCGATACGCGTTACAGCACCATGTCGATTGCGTTGCACTGGCTGATGGTGGTGCTGCTGGCGGTGGTCTACGCCTGCATTGAGTTACGCGGGCAGTTTCCCAAAGGCAGCGGCGCACGTACGTTGATCGTGGAAATGCACTTCATGTTCGGCCTGACGGTGTTTGTGCTGGTGTGGCTACGGTTGTTCGCCCGCAGCCTGGGCGTTGCACCGAAGATCGTCCCTGCCCCGCCGCAATGGCAAACCCTCCTCGCCACCCTGATGCACATGGCGCTGTACGCCTTGATGATCGGCATGCCCATCGCCGGCTGGCTGATCGTCAGCGCCGAGGGGCATTCGGTGATGTTCTACGGCATCGAGTTGCCGCCGCTGGTTGCCGAGAACAAGGCGTTGGCCAAGGAAATTGAAAGCTGGCACGTGCTGTTCGGCAAGATCGGCTACTGGCTGATCGGGCTGCATGCGTTGGCCGGATTGGCCCATCACTATGTGCTGCGAGACAACACTGCGTTGCGGATGATGCCCGGCAAGAGAGGGAGCATTCAGTGAGCCCACGGATTGAATGTGGCAGCTGGCTTGTGTGGGAGCTGGCTTGCCTGCGATAGCATCACCTCGGTGCCACTGATACACCGCGGTGTCTGCATCGCAGGCAAGCCAGCTCCTACATTAACCGGGTGCAACAGGGAAACCCCGGCGGCCTTGCAGGCCACCGGTGTGGACGAAGATCAGGCGCGTACCGGAGGCAAAGCGCCCGGCTTCAATCTGCTGCTTCAACGCCAATAACGCCTTGCCGGTGTACAGCGGCTCCAGCGCCAGACCACAGGCTTGCTCGGTAGCGTCGATAAAGGCCAGCAACTCCGGATCAACCTTGGCAAAGCCGCCCCGGCTGGCCTCCAGCAATTCATAACCCTGCTGCACAAGCGCCTGCACCTGTTGCGCCACCCCGTGGTCGTCGGGCACCGCCAGGGCGCCATATACCGGATGCGCGCCCGCCTCCGCCAGCACCAATCCCGCCAATGTAGTACCGGTGCCTGCCGCCAGCCACCAACCGTGATAGTCCGTCCAGCCCAGGCCGTTTAATTGTGCCCGCGCCTGATTCACCAAAACCCCGCAACCCAACGCGCCCGCCAGGCCCCCGCCGCCTTCAGGTACCGGGTGCAGGTGCGGATACTGCTCGCGCCAGGGCAGCCAGAAGTCCGGCTCGTTGCGCGCGCGATAGCCGCCATACCCCAGCCAATGCAGTTGCATGCCGAAGGCCTTGAGGTCGAGCACCGTGAGAGTGTCTTGCGGATGGCCACGCAGCAAGCCAACGGTAGGAAAGCCGAAGCGTTTCCCGGCCGCCGCCAGTGCATGCAGGTGATTGGAGTAAGCGCCGCCCAGGCTGATGATCCCGCTGGCGCCCGCCGCCCGGCCTTGCGCCAGGTGCTCGGTGAGCTTGAACCACTTGTTGCCGCTGATCAGCGGGTCGATGCGATCCAGGCGCAGTACGGCGACTTCCACCGGCCCCATCCAGTCCAGCTTCAGGGGTTCAAGGCGCGCGTGGGGGAGCCAGTCGAAAGGACCCATGAGGGCGGTTCTGCACAAGAAAAGGGGCGGTAGTCTACCACCGCCCCTTTTACGTGTTTATAGCTCGGCCGCCAGGCGCGAACCCTGGTTGATAGCGCGCTTGGCATCCAGCTCGGCCGCCACGTCCGCGCCGCCGATCAGGTGCACGTTCTGCCCGGCCGCCACCAGGCCATCCTGCAATTCCCGCAGCGGGTCCTGCCCGGCGCAGATCACGATGTTGTCCACCGCCAGCACCTTCGGTTCACCCTCGGCGCCGATGCGGATGTGCAGGCCCTCATCGTCGATCTTCAGGTACTCGACGCTGTTGAGCATCTGCACCTGCTTGTTCTTCAAGCCGGTGCGGTGGATCCAGCCGGTGGTCTTGCCCAGGCCGTCACCGACCTTGGAGGTCTTGCGCTGCAACAGGAACACTTCACGCGCCGGCGCATGGCGCTCGGGCTTGATCCCGGCCACACCGCCGCGGGCTTCCAGGTGGGTGTCGATGCCCCACTCTTTCCAGAACGCCTCGCGGTCCAGGCTGGTGGACACGCCCTGGTGCACGAGGAATTCCGAGACGTCAAAACCGATACCGCCGGCACCGATCACCGCCACGCGATGACCCACCGGCTTACGCTCCAGGATCACGTCGAGGTAGCTCAATACCTTGACGTTTTCCACACCGGGAATCGCCGGAATACGCGGCGCGATGCCGGTCGCGAGGATGATCTCGTCATAACCGCCCGCAACAAGCTGCTCAACGTCGACCCGGGTGTCCAGGCACAGTTCGACGTGAGTGGTCTGCAACTTGCGCTTGAAGTAGCGCAGGGTCTCGAAGAACTCTTCCTTGCCCGGCACACGCTTGGCGATGTTGAACTGGCCGCCGATCTCGCTGGCCGAATCGAACAGCGTCACTTGATGCCCACGCTCGGCGGCGACGGTGGCGGCCGCCAGGCCCGCAGGACCGGCACCGACCACGGCGATTTTCTTGATCTGCTTGACCGGCAGGTAGTTGAGCTCGGTCTCGTAGCACGCACGCGGGTTGACCAGGCAGGTGGTCAGCTTGCCGCCGAAGGTGTGGTCCAGGCAGGCCTGGTTGCAGCCGATGCAGGTGTTGATCTCATCGGCGCGGCCTTCGGCAGCCTTGTTGACGAAGTCCGGGTCGGCGAGGAATGGGCGAGCCATCGAGACCATGTCGGCATCGCCTTCGGCCAAAATCTGCTCGGCGATTTCCGGGGTGTTGATCCGGTTGGTGGTGATCAACGGAATCTGCACCGCACCGCGCAACTTCGCGGTGACCTTGCTGAACGCGCCACGCGGCACTTTGGTGGCGATGGTCGGGATCCGCGCTTCGTGCCAGCCGATGCCGGTGTTGATGATGGTTGCACCGGCCTGCTCGATGGCCTTGGCCAACTGCACGATTTCTTCCCAGGTGCTGCCGCCTTCCACCAGGTCGAGCATCGACAGGCGGAAGATGATGATGAAATTCGGGCCTACGGCTTCGCGCACCCGGCGCACGATTTCCACCGGCAGGCGCATGCGGTTTTCGTAGCTGCCACCCCAACGGTCGGTGCGGTGGTTGGTATGGGCGGCGAGGAACTGGTTGATGAAGTAGCCTTCCGAACCCATGATTTCCACGCCGTCGTACTCGGCGATCTGGGCCAGCACCGAGCAGGTGACGAAATCATTGATCTGTTTTTCGATGCCTTCTTCGTCCAGCTCTTTGGGCTTGAACGGGTTGATCGGCGCCTGGATTGCGCTCGGTGCCACCTGCTTCGGGCTGTAGGCATAACGCCCGGCGTGGAGGATCTGCATGCAGATCTTGCCGCCCGCCTCGTGCACCGCCCGGGTGACGATCTTGTGCTTCTGCGCTTCTTCGTCGGTGGTCAGCTTGGCCGCACCGCCATACACCCCACCTTCATCGTTGGGGCCAATGCCGCCGGTGACCATCAGGCCCACGCCGCCACGGGCACGTTCGGCAAAATAGGCCGCCATGCGCTCGAAGCCACCGGGTTTTTCTTCAAGGCCGGTGTGCATCGAGCCCATCAGGGTGCGGTTGCGCAGGGTGGTAAAACCCAGGTCCAACGGGGCCAGCAAGTGCGGGTAGGCAGCAGCGGTCATGGTACAGCTCCACAACGGATCATCACGGGACGTGGAGCGCTCGAATGGCACTCCATCGGTTTATGTCCCACAGACTAAGAGTCCGCCAGCTGGCGCTCAATGACCGTAAGTGACAACTTAATGATCAAAGTGCGCAGCAGAAAGCATGGCAGCGGTAATTTTCTCCTGTTTCTGCCCCTGCCCAATCATCCAGCGTTGAAACCCACGGCACTGCTGTTTGTGCAGGGTATTGGGGTGCCAACTCAGGTAGTACGGCGCCGCCAGCGGCACGGCGAACCGCCAGGGAATCACCAGCCGACCGGCGCGCAGGTCCCCGGCGATCATTGAGAACTGCGCCAGCACGATGCCTTGCCGGTCGATGGCCGCCTGGATCGCGGTAATCGATGATGAGTAATTGCGGCGGATCACGATGGGCTGGCCGGTTTGCCCTTCCAGCTCGCTGAACCATTGGGTCCACGAAGGCGGCGAATCGAATTTGGGCCGCGAGTCGATGCCGATCAGGCGGTAATCGAGCAAGTCCCGCGCGCACGCAACCCGTTCCAGCAACTGCGGTGAACAGGTGGGCACCACACAATCGCGGAACAGCGGCACGCTATGCCCGGCATGCTCGGGGTGCTCGCCATAACCGATGCGAAAGTCGGCACTTTCCTCCCCCGATGCATCATCGAGGGTGCTGTCGAGGTAGATGTCCAGGTCGGTTTCGTCCTGCCCCCACTCGTCGATCAGCGGCGACAGCCATTTGGTCATCAGCGAAGGCAGGCAACTGATATACAGGTTGTTGGGATTCTTCGCCCGCTCGGCCTCGGCCACCGCCAGCCTGAGTTCTTCGAACGCCGCGGTGCAGCGGGCGTGCAGGCGTTCGCCGACGCTGTTCAAGCGCAGGCGCTGGCCGTCCTTGAGCGTCAGCTTCATGCCCAGGGCATCTTCGAGCAGTTTCATTTGCTGGCTGACAGCGCCCACCGAGATCCCCAGGCGAATCGCCGCCTGGGACATACCGGCGCAGTGGCCCACCACTTCAAACACTTGCAACGCGCGCAACGGCGGTAAACGGCTCATGGGGGAATCTCGCGACTTCAGCAGTTTAGATTTTCTACTAAAAGTAACAGAAAACCTCATATTTTCTTCAGTCAGTGCAACCCGTAGAGTTAAACCACTTCCCACCCCATTGCGTTACGCCCTGCTGGAGTCGCTGATGAAAACCCTGCCTGAACAAATTACCCATGTCGTGTTAGGCGACAGAGAACCCAGCATCGAAGAGTTCGTGGCGATCGCCCGCTATTCGGCCACTGTTTCGTTTGCCGACAGTTACAAGAACCGGGTTAAAAAGTCCCGTGGGTTGATCGAGCGATTCCTCGATGAAAACCGTTTGGTGTACGGCGTGACCACCGGTTTTGGCGACAACGTGCGGCATGTGATCTCGCCGGAAAACGCCAAGGAACTGCAAGTCAACATCGTGCGTTCCCACGCTGTTTCCGTCGGCGAACCGCTGGTGCGTGAACAGGTGCGGGCGATCCAGTTGATGGTGTTGATCAGCCTGGGCAAAGGCTACTCCGGGGTGCGCCTGGAACTGCTGGAACTGATCGCCGGCCTGCTCAACCACGACGTGGTGCCCTTTGCGCCGGGCGAAGGCTCGGTGGGTTACCTCGCGGTAGAAGGCCACCTGGCCCTGGTGCTGCTCGGCGAAGGCCGTGCCAGCGTCAAGGGCGGTGCACTGGTGGATGGGGCAACCGCCCTGCAACAGGTCGGCCTGCAACCGACCGACCTGCAGTGCAAGGAAGGCCTGGCGATGTTGAACGGCACCACGTCGGTGACCGCCATCGCTACGCTGGCGCTGTACAACGCGATGCAGGCTGCGGACCTGGCGGACGTGGCGGCGGCCATGTCGCTGGAGGCGCTCAAGGGCACCATCCGCGCGTTCGACCCGCGCTACCACTCGATCAAGGCTCACCCCGCACAGGCCGCAACCGCCGCCAATATCAAGGCTATCCTGCACGACAGCCAGCTCATCGCAGACAACATCGATTACCGCCTGCAGGACGTCTACAGCCTGCGTGCCATCCCCCAAGTGCATGGTGCTTCCCGGCAGTTCATCAACTACGCGCGGGAAACCATCGAGCGCGAAATCAATTCTTCGGGCGACAACCCGGTGATTTTCCCGCTGGACGACGGTGACGGTATCGCGATTTCCGGCGCCAACTTCGACGGCACCTACATCGGGATTTCAGCCGACACACTGTGTGTGGCGCTGACCAATCTGGCGAAAATTTCCGAGCGCCGGACCGACCGCATGATCAACTCGCACTTCAGCGAAATGCCGGCCTTCCTGGTGCGCAACCCGGGCCTGAACAGCGGCTACATGATCGTCCAGTACACCGCCGCCGGGCTGTACGCCGAAATGAAAACCCTGTCGATGCCATCGTCGATCGACAGCGTCTCGACCTGCGGCAACCAGGAAGACCCGGTCAGCCTGGCCTACAACGCGGTGATCAAGGCCTACAAAGTCTCGCAAAAACTCCAGTCGGTGGTGGCCATCGAAGTGCTGGTCGCGTGCCAGGCCCTGGATTTCCACGATGTGAACAAGGCATCGACCGCGACCAAGGCGGTCTATGACCTGGTGCGCAGTGAAGTGCCGGTGGCGGATAACGACCGCGCGTTTTACGCTGACATGGCCAGTGTGATTGACCAGGTGCGCAGCGGGAAAATCAACGACCTGGTGGCCCATCACCTGAACTGACAACCACGCCGTCAAACGGCCTGCCCTCCTTTTCGGACGGCGGGCCTTTGCCATTTTTGGCGCAGACAAAGCGATACCCGGGGACCTTGCCAATGCTTCAACCCAAAGACGTTCTACACCTGCTCGACACCTGCTCCATTGCCTATGAATACGTGGAACACAGCGCCGTGCGCACCTGCGAAGAAGCCGACAAACTGGACATCGGGATCAGCGGGCAGGCGGTCAAGAACATCTTCCTGTGCGATGCCAAAGGCTTGAATCCCACCCTGGTGGTGCTCAAGAGCGAGCAGCGCCTGGACCTGCGTGCACTCTCGCAAACCCTCGGCCTCAAGGGCCTGAGATTCGCCTCGCCGCGCCGCCTGATGGAAACCCTGGGCGTGGAGCCGGGAGCGGTGTCATTGCTGGGGTTGTGCAATGACGTGCAGCGCGCCACCCAGGTTGTGATCGCCGAAGAGGTGTGGAACGGCGACAGGATTCTCTGCCATCCGCTGGTGAATACCGCGACCCTGTCGATCGCAGTCCGCGATATGGCGCGACTGCTTGAGCACCTGGGATTCACGCCAATACTCACCGCGAACCCTGCCCCCACGCCTGACGCCTGACAGCGCACGGGTGAGTGCAAAACGCTACCTATCGACCCAAAACAGGGCGAAAAAACCGCGCGAATTTTCTAACGATGTTTAATTTCCTTGAAAATCAACAGGTTATTTATTTGCAAAAGCTGGCAAATATTTTGCAATGACATGTATGTACATGTGGAGTCATGTGCAGACTGGAGAGCGAATCGGCCAGTCCCCAAACCTGTATGCGTTCGAGAAAAAAGTCCTAAGCCCACATCAAAACATTGGTAGGAAATAGAAATGACCGCTAAAAAATCGAATTGGTTAGGCTCTGTTGCTGTAGCGACCCTAGTGATGGCAAGTGCTTCCGGACTGCAGGCAAAGGACTGGACGTCCGTGAACATCGCGACCGAGGGCGCGTACGAGCCCTGGAACCTGACATTGCCAGGCGGGAAGATCAGTGGTTTCGAGCCTGAGCTGATGGACTACCTGTGCGCCAAGATGAAGCTGCAGTGCAAGATCACCGTGCAGAACTGGGATGGCATGATTGCCAGTCTCAACGCAGGGAAGTTTGATGTGTTGATGGATGCGATCGTTATCACTGACGACCGTAAGCAGGTCATGGATTTTTCGATTCCCTACGCGCAGACGCCGGCCAACTTTGTCGCGCAGGATGCGGCGTTGCTGCCGGGTAAAACCGGGGCGGCGAATGCGATTACGCTGAGTGCTGATCCGAAGGCGATTCACGATGCGATCGAGCCGTTGCGTCAGGCGCTGAAGGGTAAAACCATCGGGATCGCTTCAGGCATCATTTACACCAAGTTCATTGATGAGAACTTCAAGGACGTGGCGACGATTCGTGAGTACAACACGTCGGCCGATGCGATTCTTGATCTGCAATCGGGCCGTATTGACGCGATTTTTGATGACGTTACGTTCCTTGATTCGATCATGTCCAAGCCTGAGAACAAGGGGCTGGCGTATACCGGGCCGCAGATCAAAGGCCCTATCTGGGGTGATGGCGAGGGCCTGGGTTTTCGCAAGAGCGATCCGGAGTTGAAGGCCAAGTTTGATGCGGCGTTGAAAGAAGCGATTGCTGATGGGACTGTTAAGAAACTCAGCGAAAAATGGTTCAAGGTGGATTTGACGCCTAAGTCCTGAGGCGTTCCTGGTTGGGGTGGGGGCATATCCGTTATTTGGGTGATGGCTGATATTGGTTCCGCTCTTACAGCGGCTCACTTTTGAAAAGCCGGAATGCCGGCCCAGTCAAAAGTAAGCAAAACGCTCTTGCCCCAC
>NZ_JACAPY010000003.1:0-3039 GCF_013385455.1 Pseudomonas sp. G1002 | reverse complement strand
TACCGGCCGGCTTGAGTGTTGTGAAGCAAAGGCACAAGCAAAAATCAAAAGCGGGCACGGTCCACTGTAGGAGCTGGCTTGCCGGCGATGGCATCAACTGGGTGTACCTGATACACCGAGGTGTCTGCATCGCCGGCAAGCCAGCTCCTACAGAAAAGCAGCTCTGCCTTCGCTCTGGATCTTGCCTTTGCTTTTAACACTCCACTACTCCGCACTACGCTGCGTATGACTCGATACAAACTGCCGAAACCGCTCCGTCGGCAACCCCTCAAACAACTCCGCCGGCGTGCCCTGGGCATCAATCAACCCATTGGCCATAAACACCACCCGATTGGACACATGCCGCGCAAACCCCATCTCATGGGTCACCACCAACATGGTCCGCCCTTCCTCGGCCAGCGACCGCATCACCCGCAACACCTCCCCCACCAACTCCGGGTCCAGCGCCGACGTCGGCTCATCAAACAACATTACTTGCGGGTTCATCGCCAACGCCCGGGCAATCGCCACCCGCTGCTGCTGCCCACCCGACAAATGCGCCGGGTAATAATCACGGCGATCATAAAGCCCCACCTTGTGCAGCAGTTGCTCAGCTTCCTCCACACACTCGGCCTTCGAACGCTTGAGCACCCGCATCGGCCCCTCGATGACATTTTGCAAAACCGTCATATGCGACCACAGGTTAAAACTTTGGAACACCATGCCCAGCTTGCTGCGCATGGTCTCCACCTGCCGCGTGCTGCCAGGCAACAACCGACCGTTGCGCTGGCGCTTGAGCTCGATGGTTTCGCCGTCGAGCACAATACTGCCCTCGTCCGGGGTTTCCAGCAGGTTGATACAACGCAGGAAAGTGCTCTTGCCCGAACCGCTGGCACCGAGGATGGAAATCACGTCACCTTTGTGAGCCTCCAGCGAGATCCCCTTGAGAACCTGTGCCGAACCGAAAGCCTTGTGAATGTTGTTAACCGTAAGGGCGCTCTGAATCTGAGTACTCATGACAAGCTCCGCTGCAATCAGGAATGAGAAATAGGTTCGGGGGTTTGCTTGACCGGCAGGTCTTTCGGCCGCTCACGCAGATGGGGCGACAGACGATGTTCAATCCAGGCCACCACACGCACCACCAGGAAATTCAGGATCAGGTAGATCAGCGCCGCACAAATGAACACTTCCATAGTGCGGTAGGTACGCTGGATGATTTGTTGCGCCACGCCGGTGACGTCCCACACGGTGACCAGGCTGGCCAGCGCGGTGGACTTGACCAGCAAGATGGCCTCGGTGGAATAGGCCGGAAGCGCCTGGCGCAAGGTGACGGGGCCGATCACTCGCCACAGCAGGGTCCAACGCCCCATGCCCACCGCCTGCCCCGCTTCGATCTGCCCTTGAGGCACGCTCAGCAGGCCACCGCGAATGATTTCAGCGGTGTAACCGGCGGTGCACAGCGCCAGGGAGACCACGGCGCAGCCATAAGGCGACCTCAACACCACCCACAGGAAGCTGTCGCGAATCGCCGGGAACTGCCCCAGGCCGTAATAGATCAGGAACATCTGGATCATCAGCGGCGTGCCGCGAAACAGCATGATGTAGAAACGCGCCGGGTAGCTGAGGAATGGCCAGCGGCTGACGCGCATGGACACCACGCCCAGCGACAGCAGCAACCCCAGGGTCAGGGACGAAAAAAACAAGGCCAGGGTGATGGGCAAGGCACCCAGCAACTTGAGCATGGTGTCGGCAAGAAAGGCGAAATCGATCATGGCAAACGGTCCCTTCTCACGACTGTGCAGGATTGCGCCGCTGCGTACGCTGTACGCGCGCTTCGGCAATATTGAAAAGACGGCCCGAAAGCCCGGTCAGAATCAGGTAGCACACGCCGCCGACAATGTAGAACGTGAAGTACTGGCGCGTGGAACCCGCCGCCACCTGGCTGGCGCGCATGAGTTCCACCAGGCCAATCACCGAAATCAGCGCGGAGTCTTTCAGGCTCATTTGCCAGACGTTGCCCAGGCCCGGCAGCGCGTACCGCCAGATCTGCGGGATCAGCACCCGGCGAATCCGCGTTGCGCGGTTCATGCCGATCGCCAGTGCTGCCTCAAGCTCACCCTTGGCCACCGCGATAAAGGCACCGCGATAGACCTCAGCCTGATACGACGCCGAGATCAATCCGACGGCGATGGCCCCCACCATGAACGGCGGGACATCGACATAGCCTTCACCGCCAAACCAGTGATTGACGGCCGTCACCACACTGGCACCGCCGAAATAGAACAGGTAGATCACCAACAGCTCCGGAATCCCCCGGAACAGGATGGAATAGGCATCCCCCAGGTATCGCAAGGCACGCTTTTTGGAAAGCTTGGCCATGGCCACCAGGCTGCCGACCAGCGCACCGACCACCAGCGCCGCAAGGGTCAACAACACGGTCATGAGGGCGGCCTTGAGCAAGGCCATCCCCCAACCCGTGTCGCCAAAACTGAGCATCTGCATGAGACTCATCAAGTCACTCCTACCGAAAACACATAAAGCACCGGAACCTTGAAATCCGTCTCAACCTGCCCGACGTCCATGAAGCAAAGGGTGCAACTGCCTGCCTGGTTTACTTGACCATCGGCAGGTTCAAACCCTGCTCCTTGGCGCAATCAATCGCGATCTGGTAGCCCGCATCCGCATGACGCATCACGCCGGTCGCCGGGTCGTTGTGCAGCACGCGCGCGATACGCTCGGCGGCTTCGTCGGTACCGTCGCAGACAATCACCATGCCCGAGTGCTGGGAGAAGCCCATGCCGACGCCGCCGCCGTGATGCAACGAAACCCAGGTCGCGCCGCTGGCGGTGTTGAGCAGGGCGTTGAGCAGTGGCCAGTCGGACACGGCGTCGGAGCCGTCCTGCATCGATTCGGTTTCACGGTTGGGGCTGGCCACCGAGCCGGAGTCCAGGTGGTCGCGGCCGATCACGATGGGTGCCGACAGCTCGCCGCTGCGCACCATTTCGTTGAATGCCAGGCCGAGCTTGGCGCGCTGGCCCAGGCCAACCCAGCAGATACGCG